>NZ_CEXEES010000059.1:0-9368 GCF_982632705.1 Candidatus Izemoplasma sp.
TTTATGGTTCTATTTTTGATAATGAATCCATTCTATTAGTATTTGACTTCATAAGATATTTCCTATTAGTTTTCATAGGATTAGGTGTATATCCATATTTCTTCAAAAAACTAGGTATTTAAAAAGAGCGAATATTCGCTCTTTTTTATTTTACATTAATCCCTAAGAACTTACAGAATAAGGGTGCTTGGAATTCTGATATTATAAGTCCTGGTAAACTAACAACATCTATAGAGATATCATCTAGTGTACTAGTTGAAAGGTCTAGTTCTTTGAATGGGTTGTTATAGATTCTACTTTTGGTTAGATTTACTTGATCAAAGTGTATTCCCTCTATCTTGTTTTCAAACCATGATGATTCTAATAAGCTCGATTCCACTATTTCTAGTATTTTGATTTTCGTTTGTGCAATGTCTAAGTATCTGATATTGCAGCTTTTAAAGATTGAATCGTTTATGTATGAATCAACAATTTGAGATCCAATGAATTTACAATCAATAAACTCACATCTAATGAATGAAGAGTTCTTGAATGTATTATTTGATAAATCACAGTTGTTAAAGGTGCAATCAATAAACTCGCTGCGATCAAACTCATTGTTTGTGATATGTGTTTTCTCAAATACACAAGCATCGAATACTACACGGTTGTGTATGTCCTCGATTTTAATGTTTGGAATTTGTTTATAGTTTATCGGTTCTCCGTCATATAACTCCTCAGTAATAAAAGGTTCAAGTGGAAACTTCCTAATAGGTTTCTTTCTTTTTTTCATTAGTTCATTAGGAAATCAATGTTGTCATGTAGGATAACTTCTTGATCCTGATCTGATTTTGCGATGCGTTTTACAATAAACTTAAATAAGAAGTTCATTTTGTTAAACTGATATGCTCCACCGACATACTTGATTTTAGCATGGTATATGATTTTCATACTGAAGTTCTCGTTGATCACTTGTTTTTCATTATCTGATGCCATTCCACATAAGAACACAATTAAAGATTTGTTTAGAAGTAATTCTTCATTACTTTCTAGTAATCTCTTTACTTTCTTATTGATTCTACCTGCGTAGATTGGTGTACCAAGTACTATTTCATCATAGTCGTTTAGATTCTTGTCAAAATCATCGATGTGAAATAGGTGAACATCTGTCCGATATCTTACAATAATGCTTGCGAGTTTTTCTGTCATACCGTATTTACTAGTATAAATAATAGCAGTTTTCATAGTTACCCCTCAATTCTATATTCTATTTCGTTTTCATGTGCATATATTTGTGATGTATTTACTTCGAATGCTACATACAGCATAGCTGTAAAGAACATTAAGAATGATATTACGATTATTGTGTATTTGTATACTTTGATCATTGGTTTGCCACCTCTCTAATTTCTTTTTCTATTTGGTAGAACAATTCTTGTTTCGTAAAGAATCCTCTTTTAGTGTTAAAAAACAATATCTTTGCGTGAATGCTTGATGCGATGAATTCGTATGTTACGTCAAAACTTAGTTTGAAACGTTTAGTGTTGAGCTCTAATAACGTTTCTTTAAGTTTCTGTGAGATTGTTGGTTTAATCTCGTCCTCCATATCTGGGATGCTTTCACCTAAGTCATTAACGAAGATTAAATGAAAGATACTAGGATTATCTGTCATGTATGTAATATACCGTTTTGTGTAGTGGATGAACTTATCAATTGGATCCTTGATTCGTTCATCGTCGATAACTGTATACTTGTAAGCTTCCTGTAGATAATCTAGTGAAACATACGTTAACAATGTATTAATGTCTTTGAAGTAGTTGTATATAGTTGCGTAGCTATAACCAGATAACTCTCCAACCCTGCGAGCTGAAACATTTGAGATTCCATCTGATTCAATTATTTGCTTTGATGCAGTAATGAACTCACGTTTGGTGCGTTCACGTCTTGTTTCTTTGCTCATTTGTTTCACCTCCATTAACACTGTTAATATTACTAACACTGTTAATATACCACATAAAAAAAAGAATGTCAAATAAAAAAGAGCAATTAAGCTCTTATTTATTGTATTCTTCAGATTTTGATAATTTCTTGTATAATCTGGCTAGTAGATACCAAATATACATAAACAATAATGCGGTTAAATAAACACCAACAATGTATACTGCTCTACCATAACCGTCAAATATCTCAAATGGAGTTCCGTCACTATTTGTTAGGAACAATCCGTTAATTCCAATGATCGGATTGATAATGACAAAGAACAACGCAACAACAGCTAGTGTTGCTACACTCTTATAGAACGATTTAATCGTTGGAATAAAGTTATGCACAAACATCATATACATAAACGCATAGAAGAAACCTGCGTGTCCAAGGATAAATTGGTAATATCTATAACGATCTGGTCCATATCCTGAATCTGGGAATAGTAAACTAGCAATAGCCCCAAAGGTAAAGAAATACCCTATTTCAAAGAGTTTATAGTTCTTTGTTACTAGTAAGATGATTGCTAAGTATAATGTGATCCCACAAAGGCTTATAAATGGTAAGTTATCTGCCCATACCCATCCAGCTTCACTGGTTGCTTCGAATATGTATAATGTAAACTCCCATAAAAGTAAGAATGCTGCAAAACCGTATCTAAATTGCTTTTCGTACTTATACTCTTTAAACTTGTTTCTAAATACATATATTAATCCAATTCCAACTAGGAAAAGTATTAAAGTAATAATATGAGCTGTATTGAATTCTGTGAATCCATTTCCTGTATCATGTCCAAAAAACATAATGTCCCCCTATTTTAGCATTGATGATAATGCATCTTTTAGTAATTGATCTGTTTCTTTTGATGGATCAAGGTGTTCTAGTGCTTTTTTAATCTCTTTGGCTTTGTACCCTAAAGATTTTAATGCTTCTTCAACTTCGGTAATATTGGTTGATTTAGCAAATGCTTTTTCATTGAAATCAATCTTACCTTTTAAATCTAAAATAATTTGCTGAGATGCTTTTGGTCCGATACCTGGGAATTTGTTTAAGAATTTACTGTTTCCAAGCTCAATTGCGTTAACAACATCATGAACGTTACCAGTAGCGAGTATTGCCATAGCTGATTTTGGTCCAATTCCTTTTACACTTAGTAATTTAATGAATAGTGCTTTTGCGTCATTATTGATAAAACCATATAATACGCTTAAATCTTCACGTACATGATGGTAGATAAATACTTTAACAACTGATTCTAATTTAAATTCATATGGATTTGGTGTTAGTACTTTATATCCAATTCCATTGTTTTCAAGTGTTATGCTTGAAGGATGTGTTTCTTTTACTGTACCGATTATGTAGTTATACATCGTATCACGCTCCTTTTATTATTATATCATAAAAAAAGAGCATTAATATGCTCTTTTAGTCAATAAACTCAAATTCAAAATCAAAGATTCTAACTGTGTCTCCATTTACAACACCAAGTTCTCTTAATTTGGCATCAATACCAAGTCCTCTTAGTTGTCTACTGAATCTTTTAACTGATTGATCTTTACTAAAATCAGTCATATCAAAGATTTTACGTAGTGGTCCACCTGTAACATTGAATATTCCATCATCTGTGATTTTAATATCAAAGATATCTTCATCCGCTTCAAATACGTATTCAATAACTTGTTCGAAATCTTCTTCATCATATAAATCAAAACGTTTTGTATTATCTAGTAAGTCGGCTGTTTTATATAATACTTCATCTGTGTTATGTTTTGTTACCGCAGATATTGGAATAATAACATAGTCTTCCTCAAGTTGTGATTTGAATAGTTCTAAGTTTTCTTCTGCACCTGGAAGGTCCATTTTGTTTGCGATAATAATTTGTGGTCTTTTAAGTAAGTTGTATTTGTATGAAGCAAGTTCGTTATTGATTACTTTATAATCATTAAACGGATCTCTTCCTTCACTACCAGACATATCAATAACGTGTAAGATTACACGAGTACGTTCAATATGACGTAAGAACTGAAGTCCAAGTCCTTGTCCTAAAGAAGCACCTTCAATTAATCCAGGTAAGTCAGCCATTACAAAGCTACGACCATCATTTACTCTTACAACACCTAAATTAGGATTTAAAGTAGTAAAGTGGTAACTTGCGATTTTAGGACGACTATTTGATACAACTGAGATTAATGTTGATTTCCCAACACTAGGCAATCCTACTAAACCAACATCAGCTAGAACTTTAAGTTCAACTCTGATTAGTCTTGTGATTCCTGGTTCACCTTTTTCACAGATTTCAGGGGCAGTGTTTCTTGAGGTAGTAAATTTAACGTTACCACGTCCTCCACGTCCACCTTTACAAATAGTTATTTCTTGTTTGTTTTCTGTGATGTCTCCGATGATCATATCTGTTTCATCATCATAAATCGTTGTACCCACAGGTACTAAAACGATTAAATCTTTACCTTTTGCGCCATTCATTTTCTTTGGCATACCTTTTTCTCCCTCAGGAGCTCTTAGGATTTTCTGATATTTTAAGTCTACAAGTGTACTCAGTCCTTCGCTACCAACAAATATCACAGAAGCACCTTTTCCACCGTCTCCGCCAGATGGTCCACCCATTGATACATATTTTTCACGACGGAATGCTACGATTCCATCTCCACCGTTTCCACTTGATACTTTAATTCTTGCTAAATCTACGAACATTTGAATCCCTCCTAAAGGGAACTATACCATTTATATAATTCTGTTCTATTTTTGAATATAATCACTTGTTTCTTGTTCTTATATTTGCTTATTGTTGCTTTTAAATACTTCGCTCTATATTTATAATAAAATGCGACGTATTGTAAAAATATCTGATCAATACCCTCAACGCAGCCTTCGGCCATGTCAGGTCTTGTTAGATTTCTATAGTCTTTTGCACGTTTGTGTATACCTTGTAGAGATACTTGTGTTCCAAAATCTAAAAAGATTATTATATCTGCGGCATCCAATCGGTACTTGAAGTGTAAATTATTAGAATAATTTCCGTCTATTACCCATGATTTGTGTTTTGTTAAAAACTTCTTCATGTAAGTATTAAACTCCACTTTACTAATATTGGTCCAATCTTTCTCCCAGTAAACAGAATCAAGATGAAGTGTTTCAATATTTAGTTTTTCACCAAGTTCACGACAAATTGTAGTCTTTCCTGTTCCGCTACTACCTAAAACAAGAATTTTCATTACAGAGTGATAACCTCAAAGTCAGGATCTTTTAATTTTTCTGTTAGGTATACTCCTGTATACATTACAGTAACTCCTAAACTTTCTAAGATATCGGTTGCCCCTACTTTGTCAGCACACATTTTACACGCATATGTTTTTATTTCATTTTTAACTAGGTTTTTAATTCTTTGTTGGATCAATGTATCTTCTAGAATCTTTTCTTGAGATGCACCCCATATTAATACTTCAACATCTGTAAACCAATCTTGTTTTTTAGAGTTGTAAGCATAAGGGACGATAAAATTGTGAATATCTATTTCATTATCTGATTTCCAAACGATTAATAATTTCATATTATTCCTCCAACATTTTTTCATAAGCTATTCTATTCATTACTTCGATGTAATCACCTTCAACAAAACCGTTTTTTTGTAAGAAAGCTCTCATTTTATAGTTTTCTAAGTGAGTATCTATTTTAATTGAATCATACTTGTGTTTTTTACCATAGTTGATACTATAGTCTATCATCTGTTTCGCAACACCTTTATTCCTAACAGTAGGGTGTACAAGAATTCTATGTAACACAATACTATTTTCACCTATCCACGAATTTATTGTTTTATAGGGTGGATCATTTTCCTCTAGGATTGCCATGCATCCTAGAATCATTGATTCATCTTTTACAATAATCAAAGCATCTTGTAAAATATCTTTCTTAAAATGCTCTTTTCTTGGATATGATAAGGTCCACTGTGGTATTGAAGAGTTCTTCATATCTTCAATAACTAGGACAGATAATTGATCTATTTCATCTAAATCTGATAATTTTGCTAAAGTAATCATCTAATCACCTCACAACTATTATAATTTGTTTCATTTAAAATGGCAAACCACTTTGTGATTTGCCATAAATTAACTATTCTGGGTATACTGATGCTTGTTTTCTATCTTTACCAACGCGCTCGTATTTTACGATCCCGTCGATCTTAGAGAATAATGTGTCATCTTTACCGATACCAACGTTAGTACCTGGATGAACTTTAGTTCCTCTTTGACGATAAATGATAGAACCAGCAGTACAGAATTGACCGTCAGCTAATTTTGCTCCTAGTCTTTTAGATTCTGAATCACGACCATTTTTCGTTGATCCAACACCTTTTTTAGAAGCCATGCATTTTAAGATATTAATTTCTAATAACATACTAGTCACCTCCAATATTTTTGATTTCTAACCATTTATTTTTGTAATTGTTAATTTAGTATATGGTTGTCTGTGTCCTTGTTTACGACGATATTTCTTTTTTGGTTTGTATTTGAATACGATGATTTTTTTTTGTTTACCGTGTTTTTCAACAACAGCGTCTACAGTTACTCCATCAAGATATGGGTCCCCAACTCTTAATGAATCTCCACCGATCATTAATACATCTTCAAACGTGAAGTTGTCTCCAGGTTGTACATCTAGTTTTTCAACATAGATAACGCTACCCTCTTCAACTCTTTGTTGATTTCCACCTGTTACGATTATTGCATACATTGTAAGCACCTCCTCATTTAATTTTTAAGACTCGCCATTAAGGTGCAATTTGCTTTAAAACCTTTTCTGTGCGGTATGCCTTTGTTCAGCGTAAAAATAATACCAAAACAACTATGATTTGTCAATCATTTTTAGTGCAATATTACTTTAAACCTATTTAATTATACATAATCTAGAATATTATGCAAGAAAAAGATACTTATTGTTAATTTAAAGCCATTTTTTAGTGTTTTTTATATTATATTATGTTCTTTAAAACTATAATATTTGTCTCTCCCTATTATAATATGGTCCATTAGTGGGATATCCATCATCAAACTATTCTTATGAATTAACTTAGTTACTTCAACATCATTGATACTTGGTGTAGGATCTCCCGATGGATGATTATGGCAGATTATGATAGAAGCTGCGCTATAGCTCACAGCATACTTAAATATCTCTCTTGGATGAATCACACTACTACTGAGAGAACCTATGAATAGTGTTTGTTTTCTAATTAAAATTCCTTTAGTATTGATATACAGTGCGACTAAGTGTTCTTGTGTTTTAAGTTCTAGATTGTCTTTCATGTAATGATAAATTCTCTCAGGACTGTTTAACCTTATACTTTTATCAAATATCTCTTCATTCATTCTTCTTTGGAGTTCAAAACAAGTTAATAAAGAAATCGCTTTTGAATGGCCAATTCCTTTTATCTTTATTAGATCCTCTAAAGATGCTTCTTTTAATTCTTTGATAGATTGAAACTTATATAGAACATCTTTACTCAGTTCTAAAACAGATTGTCTCTTTGTTCCTGTCCTTAATATAATAGCAATCAGCTCATGATTGCTAAGTGATGTTGGACCATATTTTATAAACCGTTCTCTCGGTCTTTCTGTGATTGGGATTTCTTTAATCATAAACATATATTCACCTCAATATAATAATTATTGTATGTTGTATAATTTTCTTTTTCAAATCAGGTTTTATTTGTTATAATACTAAAAGAGGTGGATACAATGAAAAAAGAATCATTACAATTAAAACTAAAAGCAAACATCAGAATTGTCGGAGTACTATTCGGACTTATGACTATATTATTCGCATACGAATTATATATGATCAATTACGCATCTCCGTCATTAATAGAGATTCAAACAAACTTAATATTTAAAGATTACTTCATTATCACTATGTGGGTTATCGGATTAGTAACTATGGGATTAAGTGTTTACTATTATTATGTTCTTCACAGATTATCAAATAAATTACAAGTAGCAATATTGATGGGAACAGGAATATTATTATTCCCATTCAGTTTCATCTTGTTGGTAACAGGATTTATGATTATGACAGATAGACCAAAAACAAAGACCGTAGGTATGTATGTTACTATATTTGCAGGTGTATTCTTCTTAATGTTCTATGCATTAACATTGGTTGGGTTCGCTGAGCACACTCCAATATATACAGAAGCTACAATTTATCAGTTTGAATATAGATCAGCTCAAGAGGTTATAGTATTCGATATGGAGATTCTTCATAAAGAAGGTGAACTTGTTAAAGTAAACTTATCCGCAGATACTACAGTACGTAGTCCAGAACTGGTATCACCAACTGCAGAACAGTTAACATATCACTTAAGTGTAAACAGCCGAGTATCATGTTATTTATTCTCAACAACTGATGGAGTAACAAATGAGGAATCGTCTTGTACAATTACTCCTGAGTCACATCCAAACATGACTCTTACTTCATTGTTAGACTTTGAAACTTATACATTAATCATTGGAACATACTTTGATGGAATTGTATTACCATCTGAAGGTGAATTAACAATTATTAATGAGGAAGTAATGGAAAACTATTACGAATAAATTAAAAAAGCACTCAAACGAGTGCTTTTCTTATGTGTGAAATAAAATACAAACTTCCAGTAACTAATAATATTTCATTAGGTAACGGCTTTAACTCTTTCAACGCTTCATATGAGTGAACATTCATATGTTTATTGGTGTGTGAACTAACGGTATATAGATTCTTTGCCGTTTCACATCTTGGATAATCAAACTGTGTGAACGTAATCTCGTCACAGAATGATTCAAGTACTTGTATGATATCAAAATACTCTTTATCAGCCATTGATGTATATAGTACCTTTATCTTTTTATCTGGAAACAATGTAGTGATTGAATCTTTTAAAACATTCACAGATCCAATGTTATGTGCTCCGTCTAAGATAACATTTCCAAAACGTTCCATTCTACCGGGCCAAGTTGTTTTAATAAGTCCTTGATTCATTTGATCTTTATCTAATGTAAGAAGATCCATATTTTCTAATGTATATAGTATTTCAATAGCTAAAGATGCATTTCTTACTTGGTGTGTCCCAAGTAGACTCAATGAGTAATGATCATTCTTATACTCGAAGTTTGTGTGCGAACCATAAGTTGTATTAGTTATGTCTTTCCCATTTATAACAGTCATTTTTGACTGTTTTTTCTTTGTATAGTTTTTGAATATATCTAATAGTTCTGGATCAGACACTGTCGTTACTAAAGGTGTCATATCTTTTACGATACCTAGTTTGTTCAATGCGATTTCCTCTAAACTATCTCCAAGAACACCCATATGATCATAACTGATTGTGGTAATTGCTGTAATCAGCGGAT
>NZ_CEXEES010000060.1:0-9263 GCF_982632705.1 Candidatus Izemoplasma sp.
ACATTAATACATATGAGAGTGTTCCAATAGCTATAAATAAGATCTCTTTTTTTAATTGATCACTTTTTAGTAACCACTGAATTGACATTTCATCTTTGGAAAAGTAAATAGAAATATATCTCAACCAAAAACCAAGAGAGAAAAAGAGTCCTATGTTAATGAAAGGGATAACTAGGTCTCCCTGGTATAACCAACCACCGAATACTCCAAAATAAATTTCTATTTGAATATCTTCATTCAATAAGGGGAAGAATGAAAAAATAACTCCAAATATAAGTATAAACGTGTGAATCAAAACTCTGTTTCTTATGATTGCCTTCATTGTACTTACCCCCGATATAAAAATAGTATAGCTAGATTATATCATATTGAGTAAGTAATTCAGCAAAAATTGTAGTTTTGTGTTACAATATTTTTATGATATTATCGCCGCTTTAGCTCCAATCGGTAGAGCAAATCCATGGTAAGGATGAGGTTGTTGGTTCAAGTCCAATAAGCGGCACCATTATATAAGCAAAAGACCTTGTTTGGTCTTTTTTTATGTCAAATGTGTCATTTTACTTAGGTGAAAATATGTTATACTTGTATTTGAGGAGGGATTTACATGAAAAAGCTTTTCGTTTTATGCTTATTATTTGTCTTAGTAGGTTGTGAGGAAGAACCTGTTAAGGAAGATCCAAAGAGTGATTGTTACTCAGAGAATGTAGAGGTAGAAACATATTGTGAAGCGTTTGATTCTATCAGTTTGTTTGGGTATGATGTTGTATACGATATTACAATGTATGAAAGTAGAAGTACAAACGTGGATTGGATGGAAGTACTGTATCAGTACCCTGATTTTTATAATAGGTTATTGCCTTACGTTGATAGTTTAGAATTTGACGATTCAGATATGACTTTTGAAGTAATGGATGTGTTTGGTGTTGATGTTATCTATACAGATCACAATGATAATACACACAAAAAGAGTTTCTTTGTTGAAATAAGAGATGCAGGAGTAGTTCAGATTCCAAATGGTGACTTTGTCCATGTTGTTGAAGGTGGATTTGTCAAAGATATGGGGAATGCAATATTAACGATAGATACCCATAAAAATGGTATGTTTGTACTATTAATGGAGTATGATGATGGATTTGAATGGTATTTAAAAGAATACATTTATAGACATGCTGAGATTCCGGTTTATAGCAATTTGCAAGTTGAGATATCAAAGATGTATTTAGGTATTAAAGTTGAACTTGTACTAATAAATGAAGATGAATCAAAATCAATTGTTGATGCACATTATGTAATGCATAATGATTATATTATGGATAGTGAAACAATCCTTGAGGATGGATCAGAAGAGGGTGTTGTTACTAATCTACCGACAAAAGATGGTTTAACGTATCAAGTACTTGATCTAGTAGTAAATACAACAACTCAGGACATGGAAGTTACATTCCAGATATTAGATGGAGAGACTATTCTATTTAGTGAGGTTGTTATATTAGAAAATGAAAATGATTTCCTTATTTTAGATACAGGAGATATAGCTTATTCAGTACAAATTACTAGATACGGTTTGAACAAGATGATTGTATCGCTATTTAGTGATGAATACAATCATCAAATACAGTACACAAATATCCCTAATAACTAGGTGATTATGATATAATATAGACCATAGAGATTTTTATGGTCTTTTTTTTGTAACTTATCTTACTAAGATTGAATTGGAACAAATATACTTATAAAGTATAGGTGTGGAGGCATCGTATGAAACTTACATGTGTGAATGACAGAGGGGAAAAAAGCATCGATTTAGAAGATGTGCTATATTTTGAAGCATTCAAGGATGATTGTTTCTGTTTTACTATGGATAATAAATACAGAGTTCGGAAACTAAAATTATATGATTTAGAGAAGTACCCGGAATTTGGATTTATTAGAACTCACAAGAGTTTTATCGTGAATGTATTTAAAATAATAACTTTAACTCCACAACTCAATTCAAAAATAAAGATAAGAATGAAGAATCGCGAGGTTTTATATATCAATAGAACATATATAAAACCATTCAAAGCGTATTTAAAGAAAGGAGACTATAAAAGATGAATATAATTGAGATTAGTATATTAGTAGTACTTAGTGTTTATGTTTTATATGTTTTCTGGAAAATATATACAACAAAGAAATTTGAAGGATTACTTGAAAAGAAACAAGAAACAAGCGGTGTTATAGAATTACGAAGAACTCCATTTAAAAGAGAAATGTCTTATGTGTCAGGGTTAGTTATACTACTTGTCGCAGTTCTAAATGTTGATTCATTTGGTTTTAATAAAGTTACAGATACTGAGCAAAGTAATATTTTTGTACTTGAAGATGTTATAAGTAAAGAACTTCCTGAACTGGTTGATCAAACTAATAGAGGAGTATACATTGTCACAGTCAACTCAACAGCAACAATTGATGATTATTCTGAATCAATGGGTGAAGTTGAGTATGTTAACTATAGTTATTATGACTCAATAGAAACCGAACTGAATGTTTATGAAGGCAATGTTCTTAGTACCAATGTTGCTTCGAGTGTTATATTAACTACAAATACGCATGATATGGTAGTTGAAAACTTCACAGTTGTGATTGATGCTGAATTTAATGTAATCGAGAATACATCTTATTTAGTAATTGGGGGATATGTTGATGAAGATACTGCAAATGGATTAGATGATGAACGATTGAATATTGGGGCATTCTTATATCCTTGGACAGTGATTGTGATTGAGGGGTATGATCCTAATAAAAGCTATGAATTACAATCAGAAGAAGTTAAAATATTGATTGATGGATTAATTAAAGAATATTATGATTAAAACAAAGACAATTGTCTTTGTTTTTTATGTTATAATACTGTTGGTGATACTATGACAAAAGGAAGAATAATATTTATAGCAATTGTAGCGATTTTATCTATTGGTTTGATTGTGTTTACAATGAACCTAAAAGGATATGAAAAAATTGGTCGTGTAAATGAATATGTATTGTATTATGACGAAGCAAGAGTGAATGATAATGCGCTAAGTGGATATGTGTTAAAGCAAGGGTTTTATGAAGTGACGTTAATAGATGCACTTGCTAATGATGAGTTATCCGATGAATATGTAACCATTATCTACGATATGATCGAAGAATGGGTGAATGAACATGAAGCGACTGATTAACTTCTTCATTCTTTATCTTTTATTTGTTGTAATGTTTGCATTTGTCATTAGTAATAATGTAACTGGTGTTGAATGGTGTGGAGTTGGGAGACTGTATTTCACAGTTTTACATATTGCTATATTGTTACTATCAGTGATTTTTATCAACAAGGCGCAGTTTGATGTTAATCAAAGATATATAGCAAGACTTAGCGTTAGTATATTGTACTTATTTTTATTGTATATGTTTTTAACATTTGATATTTTTATTGTAGGGTGTTACTCTACTTAGGAGACAATAGGAGGACGATTATGAATTTTAAATTTAAAATGGATGTTACGGAGAAAGATTTTCTTGTATTTTACAAGCATCACTTAAAGAAAACATTATTAAAACCACTTAGTTTAGTGATTTATGCAATATTCTTTATCTTTTTAGTTGTTGGACCAATTATAGCTAAACAGTATGAAATGTATATCTATTTACTATTCTTTGCTTTAGTAATTACATTTGTTGTTACAAGTATAAGTAGAAAAGGAAAGAAAGTGTATGAAACAAATAAAGAAGCGTTCTTAATGACGTATAATTTAGATGATACACAGATCAAGTTTTCTACTACAAAAGGTGAAGCCGTTAAACTTTGGAGTGAGTTTCATACGATTTATGAAGTAGAAGGGTATTATTTCATCTACTTAAAAAACAAAAGAGGGTTAGTATTTGTTAAGGAACAGTTGCCGTTAGACGCATCAAACTTCTTAATAGCAAAAGCAAAACAAAACATGTCACCAAAAAATATAAATCTACTAGATAAATAACAGTTTATACTGTTATTTTTTTGTTCAATCTTTAAAAAGAATTGCATATATGATATAATTTTTGTGGGTATTTCGAAGGGAGACATCAATGAGTATTTTATGTATAGATAATTCAAATACGATTAGAAAAATAGTTGGAGATTGTGTTACCGATTTAAAATTTGATTTCTTTGAAGCTGAAAACGGTAAAAAAGGGCTTGAAATGGCCAGCGATATTAAGAATCTGGAAATGATTATTCTTGATTGGAATATGCCGGTGATGAGCGGAAGAGAAACATTGACGAAGATAAGAGAAACGTATTCAGATTTAACAGTTTTAGTATTGATTAAATTTGCGAACAAAAACCAAGTGATGGACGCTGTTGACCTTGGAGCAACAAACTATATGTTGAAACCTTTTAATGTTTCAGCATTACAAGACAAAATAAATGAAATGATACAGAATGCAGGTTAACTGCATTTTTGTTTATTGAGGTGATTTTATGCATATTGAGATTTATGACAATGGAATAGAAATAGAAGATATAAAAGATGTCCCACATAGAACTGCGTGTAGAGGGATCGTTAAGAAAGATGGGTTATATCTTTTAACGAAACTTAACAATGATATTCATATGTTTCCTGGTGGCGGAATAGAAGCAAATGAAGTTCCAGAAGAAGCATGTATCAGAGAAGTATTAGAGGAAACTGGAATTACAGTGAAGGTTGTAAAAGAAACAGTAAGAATCACAGAGTATTTCATTGATTCAATGTGGACTAATATTTACTTCATATGTGAGTATGTGGAACAAACAAACAATCCATCTCTCACAGATGAAGAAAAAGAACTAGGGTTAGAAACAGTATGGAAGACAGAATTAGAACTACTAGATACATTTGAAAACAACATGACAAAGCATGTTCATGGGCCAAATGTTCATAATAGAGAGTTTTTAGGATTTATTAATAGTATTGAGGGGTGATTAAATGAGTATGAATATTACAAAAAGTAAGTTTATGGAGTATATCAGATGTAGAAGATATCCTGCCTTAAATCATATTCATAACCGTAAAGATATGGATGATGCATTGAATGATCGTTTCCATGATTTACTAAACAGCTTAGAATACGATGAGAATTTAGATGAAGATTTCTTAGATGTAGATTTAGAGCATTTAAGAGTTATGATGCCTTATTACGATAAAGTAGAGATTGAATCTGCGAAAAAAGTAATAAGTCATTTTGGTGGAACAACAAGATATAGTACTGACTTTGGAGAACAAAAACTATTTATTAGAGATTATAAAACGTTTAGTCTTCAATGCTATGTCGATATTTACAACAGAGGTGGAAACGGAATAAACATCATCGAAGCCAAAGCCACCACAACAAACAAATTTTTAAGTCTAGGATATACAGAAAACAAAATCAGATATGATTTATTTTATAAAGATGAGTTTGGAGTACTTCATTTAAACGAAAAAAGAGACCCAGAACTTCTTAGTAACTCAAAATATCTAAAACAAAGAAACAAACTCTTTGATCGTTACACAGGTGTTGGTGTATACGTTCTTGATTTAGCGTTTCAGAGGTTTGTTATAGAGGAAGACATCAAAGATGCCAAATACTATTTAGGTGTCTTAAATCACGAATATGTGTTTGATGGACAATACATAGATGGAGAACCAATCTACAATGATGATATAACGTGTTTGGTTGATTTAACTGAAGTTACAAAAGAGTTATTACCTAAAATTCAAAATGAGTTAGATGAAGTCATTGATAGAATAATAAAGGATGATGAATCAAGAGTACATCTTGGGAAACATTGTGAGTTAAAGAAAATGAGACAATGTGCGTATAAAGATGTTTGTTATGATCGTTTTCCAGAAAAAAACAGTATTTTAGAGTTTTTAGACAAACATCATGGTTTTAAGGATCCTGAGGGTGTAAAACATGAGTATTTTGATTTGATTGAAGAAGGATACTATAAAATGGTAGATATTCCTCATGAATGGTTATCTAGAAGAAATAATCAGATCCAAAGAGATGCGGCCATCACAAAAAAAGCATATTATAACAAACAAAAATTAAGAGATGGAATCGCAGAAATTAAGTATCCAATCTATCATTTAGATTTTGAGAGTTTCCCTTGTCCTTTCCCAAGGTTCAAAGGAGAACGCTCATACATGCAAAGCTTGTTTCAGTTCAGTATTCATATCGAACGTGAACCAGGAGTGTGTGATAAGGAATCAGATCACTATGAATTCCTAAGTAAAGATCATAATGATAATAGAGAAGAACTTGTTCGTAAAATGTGTGAAATCATCAAACCTGATGGTGGTTCAGTCCTTGTATATAATGAAGCATTTGAAAAGACAAGAATTAAAGAACTAGCTCAATTCTACCCAGAATATACAGAACAATTAAGTGATATCAGTAGTCGTTTATTCGACTTGCTTCATATTGTAAAAACCAACAGTAAACTATATAAAAATCTAGGATATAGTGAAGAAGATAGTAAAACGGTTAATTACTACAGTGAAGACCTTCACGGTTCATTCAGTATTAAAAAAGTATTGCCAATCTTTAGTGATTTAACATACCAAAACATGGAAGTTGGAAACGGTATGGAAGCTGTATATACTTACGCTGGATACAATGAATTTGATACAGAAACGTTACATCAAAAACAAAACGCGTTGATCGAGTATTGTAAACAAGATACTTGGGCTATGGTTGAGATATTGAGAGAACTCAGAAAGATTTAAGTTAAACTGTTTACAAAACCCTATATTATGATATAATATAACGGTATTTTTAATAGGAGGAATTATAATGGCAAAATTAGATAACATTGCAGGAAGTAAAGTAAGAGTAGAAATAGAAGTAACAAGTGAACAATTCGATCATGGGTTAGCTCATGCATTCGACAAAATAAAAGACACAGTAGAAATCAAAGGATTCAGAAAAGGTAAAGTTACTCGTTCTGTATTCGAAAAACATTACGGTGTTGAAAGCTTATATGAAGAAGCAATCAACCACGTTATGCAAGAAACGTATGTTGAAGCAATTATGGAAAACAACTTAGAAGTTGTTGCACAACCAAAAATTGATTTAGACATTACAAAAGTTGAACAAGGTAAATCATTTACGTATGTTGCTGAAGTAGCAGTAAAACCAGTTGTTACATTAGGAGAATACAAAGGATTAGAGTTCGAAAAATTATCTGAAGAAGTGACTGAAGAAGCAGTAAACACTGAAATCGAGAAATTATTAGAACAAAATGCAGAATTAGCACTTAAAGAAGAAGGTACTCTAGAAAATGGAGACACTGCAATCTTTGATTTCAAAGGTAGTGTTGATGGAGAATTCTTCGAAGGTGGAACTGCAGAAAACTACGAATTAAAAATAGGTTCAGGACAATTCATCCCTGGATTTGAAGAGCAAATGGTTGGTATGGCAATCGGAGAAGAAAAAGACGTTAACGTTACATTCCCTGAAAACTACCAAGCAGAAAACTTAAAAGGTAAAGATGCTGTATTTAATGTAAAACTACATGAAATGAAAGTAAAACAATTACCTGAATTAACTGAAGAATTTGTTACAGAATTAGAAAAAGAAGGAATTGACTCAATCGAAGCGTTAAAAGCTGACGCTAGAGAAAAATTACAAACTGCTCTAATCGCTGACAACAAAAACAAAAGAATTGATTTCGTAGTAACAGAAGCTACTAATAACTCTTCATTCGAATTACCTCAAGAGATGATCGAAGAAGAAAAAAATAGATTAATGGATAACGTAACACAACAAGCTAAGCAATATAACTTAGACTTAGATACGTATCTAGGATTTACTGGAATTTCAAAAGAAGATTTCGAAAAGAACTTATTAAATGACGCAGCACGTTCTATTAGCTACAACTTAGTAACTGAAGCAATCGCTAAAGCAGAAAAAATTGAAGCGACTGAAGAAGAAATGGAAGCTAAATTAGAAGAACTAGCAGCTCAATACAACATGGGAATCGAACAAGTTAAAACTGCGATCAATCCTGAAGCAGTAAAACACGAAGTTGTTTACAAAAAAACAATCGAATTCTTAGAATCTACATTAGTAATCAAATAAAACCACTCATTGAGTGGTTTTTCTTTACCCAAGGGGCTTGTCAAGAACCTAATATATTAGTACAATAGAGAAAAGGTGGTGATCATATGAAAATCAATGGAACAAAAGCAAGTGAAGGTATTGTTATTGGAAAAGCACATGTGTTGAATGAATATGTTCACGAGATTACACCATTTACAATATCAGATAAAGGAGAGGAACTGTCCTTATTTGATCATGCATTAACAAAAGCTACAGAAGAACTAGAAATTATCAAGAAAGATACCTTACACATACTTGGTGAGGATTACGCAATGATTATCGATGCGCAAATAGCAATGGTGAATGATCCATCAATATACCGAGCAGTCCAAAACAGTATAAACGAGGAATCTTTAAACGCTGCATACGCATTCAACGAAATATGTTCACATTATATCAGCGTATTTGAAGAAATGGATAATGATTATATCAAGGAACGAGCAACTGATATTAGTGACATTCAATCACGTGTATTAGACAAGTTACTAGATAAGACTGAAATCAATCAATCATATAATGAAAACACAATTATAGTAAGCAACGATATATCACCAAGCCTAATCGTCCAATTCGATTTAAATGTAATCAAAGGGTTCGCTATAAATACCGGTAGTGATTTAGCACACAACGCCATTATCGCACGATCGTTAGAACTTCCAGGGGTTGTAGGTACAATAAACATTACAGATCATGTCCAACAAGGAGATACTATCATTCTAAATGGTAAAGATGGATACATCATCGTTAATCCAACAGATGATGAAATCCAAGAACACCTCGTAGCTATTGAGGAAATCGCTAAAAAAAAAGTAAGATTAGATAAATACACCAAAAGAAGTACACTCACAAAAGACGGACATCATATAAAAATACAATCAAACATCACATCGGTGTATGAGTTACCACAACTTTCAAAATATAATAGTGAAGGTATTGGTTTGTATCGCACTGAATTTCTATATATGGAACGAGATAGTTTTCCGACATATGAGGAACAATTAGAGGTATATGACAAAGTACTAAACTATGATAAAAATCAAAAAGTAGTCATTAGAACACTGGATTTAGGTGGAGATAAGCAAATATCGTTTATGAACTTAAAAGAACTTAAAAATCCTAGAGGGAATCGTGGAATACGA
>NZ_CEXEES010000061.1:0-8785 GCF_982632705.1 Candidatus Izemoplasma sp.
CAAATCATCCATTTTGATACACTTCGTTTCATTTGCTCATCAAGGTTGTAAAGCCCATAATCACCAAGACCCATTCCGTACTTCTCTTTATAACCGTTATATATTTCTTCTATAACGTCATAGTTCTTAATTGAATGTTCTATTCTTTTGTAGAAATCACTTTTCACATCAAGTTGGAATATATCACTAAGTACCATTAATCTTCCGTCTTTTTGTAAACGTGAAATCAAATTACTATTGAATCTGTCTATAACTGGAATCATCTGATCCAGCATGTAATTCTCAATAAACTTTATTAAATGTTCAGGATACCCGGTTTCTCTCAAAACTGAGCATTCTCTCATTAATTGATTATAAATAAGTTGTGTGTAAATCGGACTTACAAAAATAAAATCCAAATCATTCTCATATTCTTTTAAGAACTTATATCTATCTAGTCCTTTTAATTTACTTTCCAATACTTGTTCTATTTTTTCAAATGTATAACAGTTTACTATTCTCTCTTTGAAATCATCAAAGAAATGATTGATTTCAAATCCAGTATACTCTGTTCTAACTATTGTGATTTTCTTTCTAAGTTTTGCTGGTAAGCGTAAATAATTAATCGTTTCATTCACAGATGTTAAATCGATATCCGTTATGATTACTTCATCAAAAAAGCGCAAAAATATAGTAATATCGAAATCACTCATTTTTCCTGCTCCAATTATGCAAACTTTATCTCTTTTCGGAAGTAACTTGATAGCTTTTTCAATTGAATTTGAAACCTGCTTTTTGTACTCCAGTAATCCTGTTCCCGTATTAAAATTTGACTTATTCAATTCTGTATTGAAGGTTTCTATTCTTTTCATATAATCACCTGTATTTAACTACTTATATTATATATAAGGTGAAACACTCTAACAACAACCTATTTTGTATGCGAATTAGTTCGAAATGTAAACGATATCATTTTAACCTTATACAAAGCCGTTTGTACTCGAACTATATTGTGAGTAATTAGATTTAATCTAAATTGCAATGAGCATATGCCCATAAAAAAGAAAAACGGATATTTCTATCCGTTTTTTGAATCTTCGATTGCTTTTGATTTAAACTGATTTGTGTATAGTTTGTAGTACTGTCCTTCTTGTTTGATTAATTCCTTATGATTACCTTGTTCGATAATTTTTCCATCTTCTAATACTAAGATACGATCACAGCTTGTTATTGTACTAAGTCTATGTGCAATAACAAAACTAGTACGGTTTGCTAGTACTGTATCGATTGCTCTTTGGATAGATTTTTCAGTATGAGTGTCTACACTACTTGTTGCCTCATCTAAGATTAAAATCTTTGGATTGGCAAGTAATGCTCTTGCGAAACTGATTAGTTGTTTTTGTCCAACACTTAACCTTGCTCCACCTTCTCCTACTTCTGTATTATATCCATCTTCAAACTCAATGATAAAGTCATGTGCTTCAACTAATTTAGAAGCTTCGAATACATCTTCTTCACTAACTTTTAAGTTACCATAACGGATATTATCCATTATCGTTCCACTAAATAAGTGAGGTGATTGTAATACGTATCCTAAATTATCGTGTAGCCATCCAAGTGATCTATCTTTATAGTCTTTTCCATCAATGAAGATTTGTCCATCTGTTGGTTCGTAGAATCTACAGATTAGATTTACTATTGTTGATTTTCCAGCTCCAGTGTGTCCTACCAGTGCAATACTCTCACCTTGTTTTACATCAAGATTGAAGTTACTTAGTACTGTTTCACCTTTGTTGTATTTGAATGTTACATTTCTAAACTGAACATCACCAAGTAGTTCTTCCCAGTTTTCTTTTTTGAAGTTGATAGCATCTCCATATTTTTCAATTACATCTGGTCTATCCCATATTTCAGGATTTGATTCGATCAATGCCATAATTCTTTCCCCACTAGCTTGCGCTTGTTGAAGTCTTGCTAGAATGTTTGCTAGTTGCATAACTGGTTCAAAGAATTGTCCAATATAATTTAAGAATACATATAGGGTACCTACTGTGATTCCGATACCTAATATATCATTAAATTTACTTGCTTCTATACCTCCAAAGTACATAACTAACGCTGTTGCAACTGATGCAACAAATAGTATTGATGGGAAGTATAAACCACTAAATATTGCTGCTCTGATTGAGTGGTTTCTCATTTTTGATGTTAATCGATCAAAGTCTTTAAAATTTTCATCTTCTAGAACCAAAGTTTTTGTTGTTTTAGCCCCAGTGATTCCTTCATTGAATGACCCTGTAATTTTTGAGTTTTCTTTACGGATTGATCTGTATGCTTTTAGTATTCTTTTTCTAAAGTAGACACTTAGAATCATAATTATTGGAAGCATTGCTAGTAATATTAAAGCAAGTTTCCAGTTAATAATGAATACAACGATTGTAATCCCGATCATAGTTAGTAATCCCCACGATAAATCGATAAGACCCCATGATAGAATTTCACTTAAACGTCTACTATCACTAGTCATACGCGCCATTATCCACCCTACTGGTGTTTTGTCGTAATAACTAAATGGTAGTTCTTGAAGCTTTTTAAATGCTTCTTTACGTAAAATATATGATAGTTTTTGTTGTATTTGTCCTGCGTGAATAATAAATGTAAATACTAGTGTTGCAATTGTAATTGCAACAACTGCGAAGAATCCTATGAAATATGGTAACTTCTCTAATGATCCTTCGTAGATGATTTCATCAATTGCATACATGTTTATTAACGGGTACAGTGTATCGATAAATGCTAATCCGACTGCAGCTGCAATCCCGATATATAAATGTTTCTTAAGTGGTTTCATAAATCGGAATATTTTCTTCCAGACAAGTAGGTCAAACTTAGACTCAGTATAATCTTCTTCTTCGTAAAAGCTCATATTATTCGTCCTCCTTGTTTATTGATTCGTAATCATATTCGACGTTTGATTGAATATCCCAAAGGTCATTATATATTCCTTTGTTTTTGATTAATTCATCATGAGATCCCATTTCAGAGATTTCACCTTTGTCTAATACGATAATTTTATCTGCTTCCATCGCAGTTGTGATACGGTGTGTGATGATGAATACAGTTGTATTACTCCAGAACTCATTTAAAGCAGTTCTAATTTGAATATCTGTTTCTGTATCTACAGCGCTTAAGCTATCATCAAAAATTAATACTGGTTTTGAATGAATTAACATACGAGCGATTGCGACACGTTGTTTCTGTCCACCACTAAGTGTAACTCCTCTTTCACCAACTATTGTTTCGTATCCAGCTTCAAAGTTGTTTATATCATCATGTAAACTTGCGATATTTGCAGCTTGGTAAATTCTTTCTTTTTCTGCTTTTTTATCCATGATACCAATATTATCGTATACAGTTCTGCTGTATAAGAATGGTTCTTGCATAATTATTCCTACGTGTTCTCGTAAGTGTTTCTTGTTTATTTCTTTGATATCTATTCCATCAAATAGGATTTGACCTTCTTGATTGTCTAGTAAACGGATCATTAAGTTAATAAGTGTTGATTTCCCTGATCCTGTTTTACCTACAATTGCGATTGTCTCACCTTTGTTTACAGTGAATGAGATATTCTTTAATAATGGTTTGTTATCATCGTGAAATTGGAATCCAACGTTTTTGAATTCGACTTTTCCGACGATTTCTGGAGTATCTTTAGAATCATAATCATGTTCATTTTGTTCTAAATCAATTCCATCTAAACGGTCTAGTGCTACTGTTGTTTTTCCAAAGTCTCCGATGATACGACCAAGTTGTCTCATTGGCCATACAACCATACCAATATACATTAGATATGCTGGGAAATCTCCAGGTTCAATAACTCCATTTACCGTTAATACGATACCCATTGATAGGGCAAGTCCGTATTGTACAAATATAATAAAGTCTGTTCCACCCCAGAAGAAAGCCATTAAACGAAGAAGTTTATAATCTTCTTTTAAGTACTCTTTACTGTGTTTCTCAAATTTTTCTATTTCGTATTTTTCTTTAGCGAATGCTTTAACCACTCTGATTCCAGTTACACTTTCTTGTAACGTTGTTGTCATTTTAGCTTCAGCTTCTTCTACTTTTTTAAATATTGTTTTAACTTTTATAAAGTAGATAAATGCACTACCAAATATGATTGGTGTAACCATTACACTATATATCATCATTGTTGGGTTAATTCGTGCCATTTGATAGATTGAGAATCCTACTAGGAATATCAATCTAAAGATTTCGATCAATTGCTCACCGACAAATACTCTAAATGTTTCTACATCTGTTGTACATCGTTGGATTAGATCTCCTGTTTCTGCTTGTGAGTGGTAAGAGAAACTTAAATTTTGTAGTTTTGAATATAATCTGTTTCTCATGTTGTAAGCGACACGTTCCATAAACATACCAATTGATACTCGTCTGAAAAACATTAGTACGATTCTAAATAATGCAAATCCTGCATATAATAATCCTACAAACAATAATGTTTTTGTTACAGATTCGGTCATCGTCCAATCTTGCATGAACTGTGGTAACTCACTTGTTTCATTTCCTAATACTGTATTAATAATGTATTGGAAGAACAATGGAAGTAATGTCCTAAAATATTGTAAAACGACTAACAAGATTAATGCTATAAAGTATAAATGATATTGTCCTTTAAGCCATTTGTGAAATTGTTTAAATCGGTTTACTTTTTTCTCTTTTTGTATACTCATCTAATCACCTCTATTCTTCTAATTCTGTGTAGTATACTTCATACTTTTCTTCTAAGTATGTTTGAAGTTCTTCTATTTCTGCGTTTAATAAATCCATTTTCTTTTTATCAACATAGTTTTCATGTTTGAATAATTCTTTATTAAGATGTTCTATTTTATCTTCTGTTTTATGGATTTCTTTTTCTAGATTTTGAATTACTTTTTCTTTGTTTTTAATTTTGTTTTTTGGTTTTAATTTCTTTTCTTTTTTCTTTGAAACTTCAATATGTGACTCTTTAAATTCATCATATGATCCTTCAAATTCTTCCATATGATTTTCTGTAAGATATACGAGTTTTGTTCCTATTTTGTTAATGAAATATCGATCATGGGATACAAATATAATCGGACCACTAAATTCACTAAATACATCTTCAATAATGTCTTTTGTTTCAATGTCTAAGTGATTAGTTGGTTCATCCAATATAAGTAAATCAGGATTCGACAGCATTAATAGTAAAAGAACCAAACGTACTCGCTCTCCTCCACTTAATATACTAATTGATTTATCTAAATCTTCATTGAAGAACAAGAATCTTGCAGCAACACTTCTAACGTCGTTATTGGTGAATGCTGGGTAGGTATCATGTATTTCTTCAAAGATTGTTTTTGAGTAATTAAGTGTTTCTTGGTTTTGATCAAAATAACCTACATTATAATCTCTAAGAAACTCAACACGTCCTTGTAATGGTCCTAGTTTCTTTTCAATAACTTTTAATAGTGTTGTTTTACCAGTCCCATTAGGACCAATAATTGCCAACTTGTCATACCCTCTCATACTGAAATTCATATGAGATAGTAATGGTGTTTCATATCCAATTGATAAGTCTTTTGCTTCAAGTATGATGTCTCTTGTGTTTCTCTTTTGTTCAAAGTTCATTTTCACTTGTCTTTTACTTATATGTGGTTTATCTAATTTGTCAATTCGGTTGATTTTTTTTACACGATCTTTTGCGATACTTGCGCGTTTTGCATTGAATCTAAATCTATCAACAAAACTTTGAAGATGTGCAATTTCTTTTTGTTGTCTATTGTATTTTCTAAGCATTAGCTCGTAACGTTTTATTTTTTCTTCTTGATATTCTTCAAACGTACCGTGATATACATGTGATGTTTGCTGATCAATCTCAATGATTTTACGACACACTTTTGATATAAAGTACTTATCATGTGTAACGATTAATACCGCACCGTCGTACTTATTCAAATAATCTTCTAACCATTCTATGATATCAATATCAAGATGATTTGTTGGCTCATCTAGTATTAGTAACTCAGGATTCTCCAATAATAGTTTTGAGAAGGCTACTCTTGTTTTTTCTCCACCACTAAATGTTGATATGTTTCTTTGATATTCTTCTTTTCTAAACCCGAATTTGCTCAGAATTAAATTTATCTTATATAGGTATTCATATCCACCTTGGATTTGATATCTATGTTCTAAATCAGAATATTTTTTTAGTAATTCTTCGTTACTTGGATCCAATGTTAGTTTATCTGCTACTTCTTTAATGATGTTTTCTAAATGTATTAGCTCTTTGAAAACAGATAGCATCTCATCAAACAATGTGTTTTGTTGTTTTGATATTACATCTTGAGATAAATACCCGATTCTTGCTTTTTGGTTTTTACTTACAATACCTGCATCAGATTCTAGTTCACCTAAAATCATCTTTAATAATGTTGATTTCCCTGTACCATTCTTCCCAATAATTGCTAATTTATCTTTACTGTTTATTTCAAATGATATATTTTCAAACAATGTTTCACCATTGAACTCTTTTTTTAATTTAGATACTGCTAATATGTTCATTTCAATCACCTCTTATGTCAATTTGCCTTATAAATATAAAAAAATGTCTCTCATCATCACAATGAAAGACATTAAGTATATGTGTTTTATAATATTATAGAAATATTACTAATAAAACAAACCTTTAATGGCGTCTATTCATAAGTGACGGATAGTGCATACTTAAAGAAGCACTGAAATTTGGGTACTCTGTTCTCATTACTAATTTAATCATTACCATCACCTCTTTCTTTAATATATTTTTTGGTATTTGTCTTCTAACCTTAATTAGTTTACCATACATTTTTTTTTATGTAAACCCTTAATTGTAATCCTTTTCAAAAAAGTTAAATTTCGTTATCTTCTACTACTTGCTCAGGCTTTTCTAGTAGTGAAAATGGTTTAGCAATAGTGTTTTTTGCTAATTTGATTGCATTTGCAAAATAGTAACCATCCACAACTCTTTCATCAGCTACTATTCTTAAATCCATTGATTTTCTTGTTATAACATTATTATCTTTATCTACTTCTTTTTCTCTATTTCTAGTTCCAAAAGATATAAATACAGTATTGGTCCCTAAATTGTATATATGATGATATACAGGTCTAATTCCAATACTTCCTAAATCTGTAATAAACATCGATGCATGGAATGGACTTAATTCGGTTAAGAATCTTGGCAACCATCCTTTGTTGTCTAAACTACGAACCATAAACATAGCGAATCTAAGTAGGAATCCAGGTAACATGCTAAACACTTTAGCTGCTACATCAGTGCTGTTACTTGATTCTTCACCCTTGTTACTTTCGATTGCTTCGTTAACTGTTTCTATTACATCGTAGATTGTTGCATCAGGTTCAAACTTAACTTTGATTGTCGTTTCTTCGCTATCTTCTGTCATATCTTTCTTCACTGCAAGTGAGAATGATATCTCGTTTCTAGCATACGTTTTTCTACCTACAACAAATCTATTTATTTTTGGTTTCTGTGAAATAGTTCGTACCATTGATGCAATTAATACATGAAGGAATCCTAGTTTGTATCCTTCTTTTCTTAACTGTCTTATTAATCTATGAGTTTCATCTAAGTAAATACGGTCTTCAAAAAATACTTGTGCATCATGTCTGTGAGGCATGATGTGTGGGATAATCCTAAAAAATGGATCTGCTTTTCTTAATTTGTAACCATCTTTTCGATCTCCAAATCTTCTTTTTCTTTTCATATAGTATCACTCCATAAGACAATTATACATAATTTCTTATAAATAAGATATAGAAAAAAGACCAAATATTGGTCTTTTATTCTTCTACTAGGTCTTTGAACTGTGCTTTGTATAAATCATGGTAGAATCCTTTTTGTTCCAGCAATTCTTTATGATCTCCTGTTTCAATAAGTTTTCCATCTTTTATTACTAGTATTTTATGTGCATTTCTAATCGTTTGTAGTCTATGTGCGATAACAAAACTTGTACGACCTTTCATCAATGTGTTCATTGATTTTTGGATACGATACTCTGTTCTTGTATCAACGTTAGACGTTGCCTCATCAAGGATAAGAATATCTGGGTTAGATAGTATTGTTCTTGCGATACTGATCAACTGACGTTCTCCTTGGCTAAAGTTTTGTCCACCTTCTGTTACTTCTGATTCATATCCTTTTGGTAGTTTCATAATGAAGTCATGTGCATTGGCTAATGTTGCAGCTTCTATCACTTCTTCCATTGATGCAGTTTGATTCCCGAATTTGACATTATCAAGTACTGTACCTATGAATAAGTTTGTATCTTGAAGTACGACACCAATTTTTTGACGTAGAGGATCTTTTTTGTAGTTATAGATACTTTTTCCATCTACTAGGATATCTCCATCGTTTATGTGGTAAAAACGGTTAAGAAGGTTAATTATTGTCGTTTTACCAGAACCAGTAGGTCCAACGATTGCAACTGTTTTTCCTTCTTCTGCTTTGAATGATATATCCGATAATACGATAGTGTCAGGATCATATCCAAATGTTACGTTTTTAAACTCAACATCACCTTTTAAGGTTTTAACTTCGTATTCACCATCATTAATGTATTCATCCATTTCATCAATCAAATTGAATACACGTTCTGCCCCTGCTAATCCTTGTTGGATAACGTTAAACATTTGTGCTAAATTCGATATCGGTTGAACGAACTGTCTTGCATACATTGTGATACCAGCGATATCTCCAACTTGT
>NZ_CEXEES010000062.1:0-8037 GCF_982632705.1 Candidatus Izemoplasma sp.
TATGCCTTTGTTATGCCATTCATATCATGTCTACCAATTATTTGTGATACGGCTCATTGTAACGATTGTTAGTTGTAACTTATTATGATTTCTATACTATTTCATTGATAAGAAACTTAAACTCTGCATTTTCTGGAGAATTCGGGATTTTAATTGAGTAATCATTCCAATTAACAGGATATACTTTATCCAATACTACATATTTATATTTATCCTTTTTGCCAATTGTTACAGTATAATCAGCTTTATTTGTTTTATAGTTTTGTTGTTTAGCCTGATCCAGAAACCAGATTTCACCCTCTAAATTCTCACCATTAAAAAGTTGAAAATCCTTAAATCTATATCTGGAATTATCTGTATGGTAAATATTGTAAACTTTCGTATTATTTGTAAAGGCGATAGTATATCCAATCTTAAAGTTATCAGGATACGATTTCTTAAACATTTCTATTTTACTTATATCTTTTGCATAACCATACATATGGACTTCACCTTCACCTTTTATAAAATATCCAGGAGTTTGGAGTTCACTTCTAAAGTATTTCAGTTCAATAGGATAGTAATCATCACCAATAATAACCACTATATCAACTTTAGGAGTATTACATTTTCTACCATTAGAGTTCTTTTTAATTTTCCTTGCTGGAAACTCGATTCTAACATCCGCATTAATCTTTAATTTTAACAGATGTCTTCTAAGCTTCCAACCAATCTCAAACTGAATCTGAGCTTCATTCTCATAAATTACATTTTCACTTTCTAGTTTTTTAATTACATCTATCAATATTTTTCTATTCATTATTCTCTTCCTAATCAAATATACTAAAAGTATTATCTACTCCAACTAAAGTATATTCCTTCCCTTTTATTTTTTCTTCTTTTATCCATCTTTTCACTAATTCAAGTGCAAATTTTTCTTCTCTAACATAAAGTATTACATTTCCTGATTTTGTACTTACAATATCTTTTCCTATAAGAGTTTTAGAAATAATCATTCCATTCTCTCTTTCAACCTCTGGGTAGAGCATTTTGAGAATATATTTAGTAGTAATTGTCAACTAATCAAAAAAGAAGAAGATGCATTATTCTGGCACCTTCATCCAAATAAAAACACACATAATTGCCACCTATTAGATATCCATAATTATCATCTCACGTATACAAAATATCGAGTTTATTTAACTAATTGTATGCATCCTTTAAGTTCCAATCAAAGGGAACAATCTGCATGTCAATAGGAAATTCATCACTATGGACTCTTCGATTTACATAGTGATGAAAATAGATTTTGAATTTAATAGACTGTAAAGAATCATCACTTGCCTATTCATTTACAGCATTTTCGTCTATTTCTAAGATTAGGTTCCATTTGCCAAATAATTCAATATCATTTTCTGGCACTGTTATAACTGTTTGTCGTAAAGATAATTGACTATTTAAATACCAACTACTAAAAGAATAACCTTCTAGTATAGGTGTATACTCCACAATAGATCTTCTTTATTTTTTATTGTGGTGTAAGCGAGTAGTTTATATTTTTATTTTTTTATTCAGTTGTAATATCAGTTATTACATCAAAATATAATTTAAAAGTTTCTACAAGTTTAGGATCAAACTGTGTACCCGCATTTTTTACTATTTCCGTTAAAGCGTCTTCTTTTGTTAGTGTTTCTCGATATGTTCTTTGAGTTGTCATTGCATCAAAAGCATCAGCAATCGAAATGATTCTTGATTGCAATGAAATGTTTTCACCTTTTAATCCTCTAGGATATCCAAGACCATCCCATCTTTCATGATGACTTAAGACAATATTTGAAATACTCCTTAAATTATGAGTAGAATTCAATATCCTAAATCCAATTTCAGGATGACCTTTTATTAAATTATATTCTTCTGATGTTAATTTTCCTTCTTTAATCAAAATGGATGTTGGAATAATTATCTTTCCAATATCATGTAATAACCCAGCTGTTTTTACTTCGTTTACTTCTTGTCTGTCCATCTTGCAGGCTATAGCTAATTTCTCACTTATTATAGACACAACTCTTGAATGAATTTCAGATTTTTCATCTTTTTCATACAATGTATTTAAGATTGTTTCTATTGCTCCACTTCTCATTGAAGGGATCTCAATAAGCTTAACTCTATACATTAAATCTTCAGCGCTTCTAAATACTTTATGAATATCTTCTTTGATTTTTGTTTTTGTTGCAAAACCAAACGATATTGATAATTGAATAGATTCTACAGTAACATTCTCAGCTTTCTTGTTTATCTCATCAATAATCTTTCCAGCTTGTATTCCACTTGTATTGGGCATTACAATAACAAACTCATCTCCACCAATTCTTGCAATTAAATCAGATTTTCTAGTTGAATTTTTTATAAGATTTGCAGCTAGTTTAAGAAGTTCATCTCCTGAAGTATGTCCAAAGGCATCATTTATCAGTTTCAAACCATTTATATCTGACATGACGATTGTAAGTGGATAATTTTTCGGATTATCAAGTGCTTCTAGTTTATCTTCATAATATCTTCTATTGAATAGTCCTGTTAATGAATCATGATAACTTATATGTAAAATTTCTTCTTGTTTTTTTCTATTATCAGAAATATCTTCCATTACTACTGCCATTTTATCATCGTCTATTTTATATGCAATTATTTTAAGATACATATCTACGGATTTTGAGTAGCCTTCAAAGATCTCTGTTTTCCCTGATAAAGCAACATTTTCATAATGTTCAATAAAATATTGCTCAGTTTGTGGAAAAACATCCCAAGCATACTTCCCTGCTAATTCATGACTTTTCATACCTAAGAACATTTCCAACTTTTTATTAATTCCTAGAATCTTAAAGTTAATCCTATTGTTTTCATCATGAATAATTTGATAATGAAACATGTTTAATGGTAACATATCTCCTAAAAGTTTATAATTTTTCTCACTCTCTTTTTGTTTTTCATTTGCCTCTTCTAACTGTTTAAATGCAGTAAGAAGATTCTCCTTACTGAGAACAGCTTCTAATCTCGCTTTATTTCTATTGCGAACACTAAAAATCAAAGCAATTATAACAAGGGTTTGTAGGATTAGAGCAATCGATATTGTTATCACATACTCTCTATATTCTTCAAAGAGTGTTAATTCTTTATTCAAAAACAAAGTTGATTCCGGTAAATTTTTTATATTTAAACCATATTCTTCAAATTTCATGTAATCTATGAGGTATATGTTTGGACTTTGATCAACTAGTGGCACACTACTTATATTAGAACCTTTTAATATTGATAATACAATGTCTGCAGCCACTGTTCCTTGTGAATAGTGAGAAACAATCCTACCTCCTAGCAATCCATCCCCTATACCGTGTTCAAATAAATGATAAACAGGTTGATTTGTGTTTGAAAGAATCAAATCGACACTGTCTTGAAATTCGTATGAATTCCCTTCAATATCTCTTAGTGCTGATACTAAAAGCAAAATAGAATCATCTGTAACATTACTAATTTCATTTGAAAATTTTTGAAAATTCATTTCACTCAAATCAATTTTCAAAAATTCAATATCATTAAAATTAACTGATTCTTCATAAAAACGATTTAAATCTGCCTGCCCTGTTGGTGTATCATCTACCAATGCAATTACTTTAGTGGCTTTGGGATTTAAAGTTAAAGCTAATTCAATAGTGTCAGAAATTGATATTTCTTCGACTACTCCTGTGATAAGTGAATCCTGCGAATAAAGTCTTGCATTCTCTTCATTGTTTATACCAAGGAAGACAATAGGCATATCACTAAATAACTCTTCACGATTGTCAATGATGAATTCTAATCCGTTGTCATCTGAAACCATTACCAGATCATATTCAATTAAGTTCATTTTATATTTTAAAGATTCATAAAAATTAGAAACATTTTCATCTGTATAAAATCTTTTTGAGTCCATAAATTCAACATCAAGTATTATAGGATAGCCATCAAAAGTATCCTTTATTCCATCAATTTGTTGATAAAACGTGGGAAAAGAAGGTGAATAAGAGGAAATTAAAAGAACTCTTTTTTCTTCAAATTCATCACTTGTATTTGCGACTACAGGAGAACTGCTTAACATAAGTAAAATTAATAAAAAAAAGGAAAAAGAAAGATATAGAATACTATTTTTTATGATTTGTTTTATCATATTGCACCTCTTTAATCTAACTCAATTTTATTTATAGAACAATCAAATTTAAGTGGTCGAGTTTGTAGTTTTCTACTAATAACGAGTATAAAGTCAATCACATTAATAATTTTATTATACACTAAACCAATCTATAAACCTATTAATCTTTGTTCTCGATAGTGTAAAATGGTTTTGGAAAAATAAATAAAAAAAGGATAAGCACCTTTGATATAATAAAAGTACGACCAAATATTATGTCAGAAGGAGCTTATCTTATGTCTATTATAAATCAAATGTACGGAAAAATCATCAAAAAATCTCTAGAAAATGCATTAAAGAACCAAATTGAACTTTGTAGTATAAATAATTAACTAGATTTCATTAATTATTTAGACGGATTTTTGCTCGAGATAGTTAAAAGGTCTATCATTGATTCATTCGAATCAATTGATATAGCCTATAAAAACTCTGATCGCAGAAAAGAACTTTACTATACTAAGGGATTATATCCAAGAACCATTATGACTATGTTTGGTGAAGTTACTTTCCATCGAGAGTATTACGTTCCGAAGGATCGTAATACTGATGGATTCTTTCATGTTGATAATTTGTTTTCTTTGCCTAAAAGAGATTATTACGATCCTATGATAAAAGCCTACATAATCGAATTGAGCGGTAAATATTCCTATATCCAGTCCGGAGAAATCATTGGAGATAAGATTGGATCCAGGTTTAAAACCCTGGCTGAAAGTAAACTAGCGAACATATCAAGACAAACCGTATACAACGTTATCAAGCGTGCAGACATGGAATATATATTAGATGAGACAAAGACTGATGTAGATACTTTATATGTACAACTTGATGAAAAATGGGTATATACTCAAAAGAATAATCATCAGATGAAAGAGATAAAAGCTGCGGTGATTTATACTGATATCAAAGAAGAATATCAAAATCGTAATAAACTTGTTAATAGACATGTTATAACGTCTGATAAGAGTGCTACTGATATTCGTGAGAAGTTATTGGACTATATTATTCAAACCTATAATGTTGACTCACTTAAAAACATTGTTATTTCAGGAGATGGGGCATCCTGGATTAAGGGTTCAGCGATTTCCTTAATCATTCAAAAAAGTATTAAGACCCAATTCGTCTTAGACCGTTTTCACATGCATCAAGCGATTAATCATATTTCTAAAGATCAAGAGATAAAAAAATACTTGCGTAATTATTTGAAATTTCATTTCACAAAAAACTTTAAAGATTTATGTGATTATTTAATTATAGAAAACCCTCATCGTGAAGATATAATTGCTAGAAATAGAGACTATATAATTTCCAATTGGAAATTCATTAAACATCAAAATGATTCATTATTTAAAGGATGTTCAATGGAAGGACATATATCCCACATACTTGCTGCACTATTTACATCTAGACCTAAAGCACACTCACTTGCTATGATATCAAGAAGATTGCGTATACGCGAACTTAGAGTGAACAACCATGATTTAAAAGAAATCTATTTGTCTAACCATGTTACCACAACTCCCTTAATAGACTATGTAGATATGAATCAAAGATATCCAAAAACGATCCAAGATAATATTGGATATAAGGTAACCGAAAAATACAAGTGGTATAAAAACATCACAAATACTACTATTTTCTCATAAAAAAAAGGCGACCCCCATGGGGGTCCACCACTCTTCTCTTAAACTAACTAAATATTATATCATTTATTTTCCAATATCATTTGACACTAACTTACATACGAAATGTTATGATTTTCTTAACAATTACTGGGTGGTCGTATCACATTCTACAGCACTATAAATGTCTTTGTTATGCTATGTATATCATTAGTTGCAATTATTTATGATACGGCTCGTTGTTATTTATTCTAAATGAACGATATACTTGTTCATGTAAAACGTTATGTATGTGGTTTATAGATGTCTTTATCCATCAAAAAAAGACTCAATAATTGAGTCTTAGAATGAATCTATGTTTATCGTTATTTTTTTACCTTCTCTAGAAGCACTCGCGTAAGCGATTGTTCTTATAGCATTTGCTATTCGTCCGTTCTTTCCAATTACCCTACCAAGATCTTCTTGATTTACGATAACTTGGATTGTCAGCATATTCGCATCTTCCGAAAACTTTTGTACCATTAAGTCTTCTGGATTGACAACTAATGGCTTTACTAAGTCTGTAATTAATTTTTCATAATTGACTGCCATATTATCACTCACTAACTATTTTTCTTGTTTGATGTAATTCCGGCTTTTGCAAATAAGTTCTTAACTGTATCAGTTGGTTTAGCACCTACTAATAACCATTTTTCTGCTTTCTCAACATCGATTTTCACGCTTGCTGGCTCAGTTGTAGGATTGTAAGTACCAATAATTTCTAAGTATCTACCATCTCTTTTCATTCTTGAGTCCGCTGCTACTAATCTATAGAAAGGACGTTTTTTAGATCCGTGTCTTTGTAATCTTAATTTTACTGCCATAATATATTCCTCCTCAAATTTTATTTACCTCTATGAGTATAACACTCACGTTAGTCATTGTCAAGTACTTTTACTTGACATCAAAATCCATTTGATATTCTTCTGAGTCTAATAACGATTCTTCAACTTTTCTAACCAATTTAATGCCTTTTAATTCTTGTTTTTTAGCTTCTAATTCTTCTTCATTAACATAGATAACTGCATACTTTTTCTTTTTTGTATAATATTTAATTTCCGATATTTTTTCCACATGTTTCAATACTTTAGGATTACGGAAGTAAACAATTAGACTTCTTCTCTTAACCATAGTGTTCTCCTTAGTGTTTATTGATTAATCCAATTTCATTTGGATGTTTTATTTTTGATGAAACAGATGTAGCTATTTCACTTGAAATCTCATCTAACTTAGACTGTAACTTTTTTTCTAGCATTTTGTATTCCTTAATAACTACATTAGAATACAATTCTTCTTTGATACTCGACAACTCAAGTTGAACCTTTTTTAAATCAGGATGGTATTTCCCGTATTTTGCTACTTCTTCATAAGTAAGTTTAACTTTATTAAATGCCTTAATTAATTCATTTAGGAACTCATCAGTGTCGATAAACTTCTTTAGTTCTAACAATCTTTTATATGTAACTTCAGATTTAATCTCATCAATCAAATCATATGTTTTATCAATAATTTCGTTATTCATAATATCACCATAATAATAGTATATAGAAAGGCTTGTCCTTAATCAAGTAAAAAGAGTACAATGGATTATGAAAAGGATTACTAGTTTAATTGACTAAAACCGCACTAAGTTCTATAATTAGGTAGAATCAATCAAGTATTTGAAAGAAGGAATATGACATGAAAAAAAGTTCAATAGCATTATCACTATTCATAACCCTAATATTAGGTATTATACCTAGTTTACAAATAGAAGTTACCTCAGCTACTCCAAACAATAAAGTTGTCTATTTTTATAGTGAACTATGTGATGGATGTAGAGATTTAAAAGGGCTTCAAACTGATAATTCATATGTCGAGGCAGATGATTATATCAAAAAGATCCAAGATGCAGGTATTGAAATCATTTTTATGGATGTTGACAACCCTATTGTGTTAGAAGATATTCCAAGCAATGTTATTTTCGAATCTGAAACTGTACCAACTGTGGGAGATATATGGGATGCATTTTCAACATTTTACGAGGTTCCAGAAGACAAACAACACACTCCTCATATGTTTGTAGGAGACACAGATTACTCAGGAGATGAGATCAAAGAAGCGTGGGATAGTGGAGAACTTCAAAGTAAAGCAGAATTAGATTTCTTAGAAGTCGATGTTGAAGCAGGACAAAACTAT
>NZ_CEXEES010000062.1:8047-8626 GCF_982632705.1 Candidatus Izemoplasma sp.
AAAGGATTCTTAGGGTTCTTAGGTGTATTAGGTGCAGGGTTATTAGATGGATTTAATCCTTGTGCAATTGCATTATTATTGATGTTTATCTCTCTTCTAGGTTTCACAGATAATAAAAGAATTTTAATACTTGTCAGTATTACATATATATTCACAATGTTCATAACATATTTCTTAATAGGAGTTGGTTTATTAAGTGCATTAGAAGCATTCGCACAAAATTCAAATTTAGCTATTATTGTCTCATGGGTTATATTTATTTTGGTATCTATATTATTCTTGTTTAACTTATACGATTTTATTGTAAGTAAAAATGAAGATTATGGAAAAATTAAAAACCAATTACCAAAGTGGGTTCAAAAGATGAACAAAAGAATCATGAGAACATTTACAGACTCTATGAACGAAAAAGGAAGCAAGGGAAATACAGCTGCAGTTATCGGATTAACATTCGTATTAGGTCTAACGATGAGTTTAACAGAATTTCTATGTACTGGTCAAATATATTTAGGTATCTTAGATGGTGTAAGAGTATTTGATGAATTCGGCGTCGACCATGATTTTCATTCAGAACACACC
>NZ_CEXEES010000063.1:0-5195 GCF_982632705.1 Candidatus Izemoplasma sp.
CTTTCTTGATTGTTTGTTGATTTAGTTTGATACATTCGTCAATTGTGAATGTTGCATCGTTTAGATATATGTTTGCTTCGTTTATTGTTCTACCTAGATATAATGCGTTTTGATAATCTAGTTTTGTGCTTGATTCTACAATGATAGACCCATAATTAAATTTAAATAATGGATAGATTGTTGTAATATCGATACCAACCTTGTTCCCAAAAGTACATTTGATTAGACCTTCAGATAATCCACCATGTTCTAGAGCAAAAGCACTGATTATGTTTTTCGCTTTTATGTTCTCATTGATGTAATCAAAGTTCTCTCTTAATAACTCATAATTAGGAACATTGATTCTATCTGGAGCATGATTAACTAGGTATACATAATTCCCCGCCTTTTTGAACTCAGGACTGATGATTTGATCTACTGTTGATGTGTTTACAGCGAACGATACTAATGTTGGTGGTACGTTGATGTCATGATAAGTACCACTCATTGAATCTTTTCCACCGATAGCCGGGAGTTTAAATTCTTTTAAAGATTTATATGCACCTAGCAATGCACTGAATGGTTTTGCCCACTTATGAGTATCATTGCTTAATCGTTCGAAGTATTCTTGGAATGTAAATCGGATTGATTTATAGTCTCCACCAGATGCAACATTTTTTGCCATTGATTCAATGACAGCATATTGTGCACCATGGAATGGACTCCATTCACTAATATATGGATTGAATCCATAACTCATCATACTTACTGTATTTGTTGTTCCATGTAGTACAGGTATTTTATGTATACTGTTTTGTGTTTTAGTTAGCTGGTATTTACCTCCGTAAGGTGCAAGAACTGTTGTTCTACCAATTGTTGAATCGAACATTTCAACAAGTCCTTGTTGTGATGATACGTTTAAATCCTGTAGCATTGATTCTATTCTTTCTTTTGTGTTAGTTCCATTATAGGATCTATCAAATGGATAATTCCTAGAAACTTTGGCAACATTGATTTCTGTTTTTTGTCTAATACCAGATGTTTCTATGAACTCTCTGTTTAGATCACAGATTACATTGCCTTTCCACTTCATTACTAATCTTTTCTCTTTTGTGATATCAGCAATTTTCACTGCTTCTATGTTTTCAGTGATACATAAATCAAGGAAAGCCTGTTGATCTTTTTTATCAATTACTACACTCATACGTTCTTGTGATTCACTGATTGCAAGTTCTGTTCCATTTATTCCATCGTACTTTGTCGGTACTTTATCTAAATCTATAAGCAAACCGTCTGCAAGTTCTCCAATAGCTACACTTACTCCACCTGCACCAAAGTCGTTTGATTTTTTTATTAGTTTTGTGACTTCTTTATTTCTGAATAATCTTTGTATTTTTCTTTCTTCAGGTGCATTTCCTTTTTGGACTTCTGCACTTGAAGTTTCAATTGATTTCTTGTTATGTGTTTTTGATGAACCGGTAGCTCCACCGATACCATCTCTACCAGTTCTTCCACCAAGTAGAATAACAATATCACCAGGTAATGGTGATTCGCGTCTAACGTTTGACGCTGGAGCTGCTGCGACAACGGCACCTATTTCCATGCGTTTTGCTTTGTATCCTTCATGATAGATTTCTTTTACAAATGTAGTTGCTAACCCAATTTGATTTCCATATGATGAATACCCATGAGCTGCCCCTTTTGATATCACTTTTTGTGGTAGTTTTCCTTCAATAGTATCTTTAATATCTTCAGTGATATTCCCAGCACCAGTAACTCTCATTGCAGAATACACATATGATCTACCTGATAGTGGGTCTCTTATCGCTCCACCGATACAAGTACTAGCTCCACCAAACGGTTCGATTTCTGTTGGATGATTATGTGTTTCATTCTTAAACATTAAAAGCCATTTTTCTGGTTTCTCATTTACATCCACATCAATATAGATACTTGCAGCATTTACTTCTTCTGACACTTCGATATCTTCTAAGTTACCCGTTGCCTTTTCGTATCGTGCATTGATAGTAGCTAGATCCATTAATGTAATTGGCTTATGATCTCTCTTTAGTGTTTTTCTTGTTTGTAAGTAATCTTCAAATGCCAATTCTATTTGGTGGGTAATTCGGTCCATTTGAAACTCAGCTTCAACAATCTCAGTTTCAAATGTTGTGTGTCTACAGTGATCACTCCAATATGTATCTAATACTTTAATCTCTGTTATAAAAGGATCTCTTTTTTCATCGTTTTTAAAATACATTTGGATGAACTCTAAATCGTCTAAAGTCATCGCAAGACCATAATCAGTGTGAAGAGATTTAAGTTCCGTTTTATTCAATTCAATAAACCCAGAAACAATCTCAACTGATTTTGGTTTATTCACAGTTTCAAGTTCTAATACTTCAAGGTCTTTCTCGCGTGCTTCTACTTTATTTATTAAGTAGTTTTTTATTTCATCTTGTTGTTTCTTTTTTATTGTTTCACTAAAGGTAATTACTGTACTACTTTTGATAATACATTCACTACTTGGATTCATTAGTTTAATACATTGAACCGCTGAATCAGCACGTTGATCGAATTGTCCTGGCAAGAATTCATAACTGATAACATTCTTAAGTAGTTTAGGTTTTTCTGTGATTTCATCTCTATTTGGTTCAGAGAATACTTCTACACTTGCTTTCTCAAAAATATCATTATCCATATTGAAAATATCGTATACCATGATATATCTTAATGAAGGTATATCAATTGATAGATTCTCAAATAACTCCTTATATAAATCATTTCGTTCAATATCGAACCCTGCTTTTCTTTCAACAAATATTCTTCTTTTATTCATTGTTATTTCTCCTTAGTGATAGTATCAATAAATACTTTTAACTTTTTACTATTTGGTGACATACAAGTGATATGTCCTATTTTTCTATTGTGTTTGTTTGAATCTTTGTAATAGTCATGTGCATCACAATGTTTAAAAATACTAGCGTGCTCATAATAGGATTTATTCTGACCTAATACATTAAGCATTACAGTAGGATTTACCAGTTCAGAAGTAATAACTTCTTCACCTGTAATTGCTAGGATGTGATTCTTAAACTGTGACGTTGTACATCCTTCAATTGAGTAGTGTCCAGAGTTATGAGGCCTTGGTGCAAATTCATTAAATAAAACATCGCTTCCTCTAACAAAAAACTCAACAGCAAGTGTTCCAATATAATCAAGATTTGATATTATTCTTTTTGTGAAGTTGATTGCCTTTTCTTGAATCATTATTGGTATGTCGTTTGTAATGGTTGATGTATGTAGTATTCCGTTTACATGCTTATTTACCGGGATTGGTAAAGTAACTATATTCCCAAAAACATCTCTTGATGCAACAACCGAAATCTCATAGTCGAAATGTATTAGTTCTTCGCAAATATATGTGAATCCAGAATTAAAATCAATTTGATTAACATCTTCTAACTTATCAATCATGTATTGCCCTTTACCGTCATATCCACCAGTAGTAGTCTTAACTATCGACGGGTAAAATAGGGCTTCACTACTACTTAACTCCATATATTTTGGAGTGGTAATCCCTAATCTTCTTGCATAATGTTTTTCAACAATTCTATCTCTTGAAATTCTCAATGCTTCTAATTTCTGAGGTATTTTATCAATATATATGTTTAGTACTTCTAAGTTCACATTTTCAAACTCATATGTGATAACATCGCAAGTACTATTAATATATGAAAGAGCATCCACGTCGTTATAGTCCTTATATATGTGTTCTTTAGAGAACCTAGTTATTGAACAATTAGGATTAGGATCTAATGAAATAATTTCATGTCCTAATTCAATAGCAGCTTCTGCCATCATCATTCCAAGTTGTCCTCCTCCAATTATTCCAATTATCATAGAACTAACTTTCTGTTTTCCAGAACATAGTCTGTTTGGTTTTTCTTGTATTGTTCTAGTTTTATTGCCAGTTCAGTATCATACACTGCAAGAATACTGATTGCGAATAAAGCAGCATTTTTAGCACCATCAATCGCCATTGTTCCAACAGGTACTCCTGGTGGCATTTGAACAATTGATAACATGCTATCCAACCCACTTAATTTTGATGATTTAATAGGTACTCCTACAACAGGCAATGTAGTTAATGATGCGACCATACCTGGTAAATGAGCAGCTCCACCTGCTCCAGCAATTATAACTTCGTGTCCTAATGATTTTGCATTCTTTGCATAATCAAATAATTTCTCAGGTGTTCTATGTGCACTAACAACATCTCTTGAGTATGGCACATCAAATTCTTCTAATACTTTACAAGCTTCTTTCATTACTTCCCAGTCACTTGTGCTTCCCATAATTACTCCAATTTTATTCATGATTTCCTCCTTAAAAATACAAAAAAATGAGATTTCTCACAAAGAAAAATCTCATTTAAAATTTAAATGATTTTCTTTGCGTAGTCCTAGAATTTACGGTCTAGGGTAGAGACTTGCTTACCTTATCTAAGCTATTATACGCTAATATTATTTCGTGTAATTTGGTGCTTCTTTAGTTATATGTACATCATGAGGGTGTGATTCTTTTAACCCTGCACCAGTAATTTTTACGAATTGGCCATTCTTGATTAATTCATAGATTGATTTGGTTCCACAGTATCCCATACCGCTTCGTAACCCACCAACCAATTGATATACAGTATCTGCAAGTTCACCTTTATACGGAACACGGCCTTCAATTCCTTCAGGTACTAACTTTCTTGCTTCTCCATTTCCTTTTTGGAAATATCGATCACTTGAACCACGTTTCATAGCAGCCAATGATCCCATTCCAACATAGGTTTTGAATCTTCTTCCTTGGTATATTACTTCTTCACCAGGTGATTCTTTTACACCGGCTAATAAAGAACCAAGCATAACACAATCTGCTCCTGCAGCTAATGCTTTTACGATATCACCTGAGTATTTAATTCCACCATCAGCGATAACACATGCATCAGTTTCTTTTAAATATTCGTATACATCATTTACAGCTGTTATCTGTGGTACACCCACACCAGCAATAACTCTAGTTGTACAAATGCTACCTGGTCCAACACCGACTTTAACAGTATCAGCACCAGCATCTACTAATGCTTTCGCAGCTTCTTTTGTTACTATATTTCCAGCAACAATATCTAAGTTAGGATATTGTTTTCTAATTACTCTTACAGTATT
>NZ_CEXEES010000063.1:5295-8538 GCF_982632705.1 Candidatus Izemoplasma sp.
ACAACAGGTAATCCTGATATCTTATATTTAGATAAAATATCTTCCGCTTCTGCTAGAGTGTTTTCTTTTTGCAATGTTATTGGATGTGTAATCATTCCCGATTCACTTCTTTTAACATAGTCTACTTGCTTAGCTTGATCTAGAACTGACATGTTCTTATGTATGAATCCAAGTCCACCTTGTCTAGCTAACGCAATAGCTAACCTTGCCTCTGTCACAGTATCCATTGCTGCAGATACTATTGGAATGTTAAGTGTAATATTCTTAGTAAGTTTCGTTTCTAATGATACTTCATTAGGTAATACTTGTGATGATTGTGGTACAAGTAACACATCATCAAATGTTAATCCTTCTTGTGCGAGTTTTCCGTTTAAATTAGACATATTATATCCTCCTAATGTACTAAAAAATGGGCTCCCTAATGTATATAAGAATACGTAAGGAAGCCCATAAATAAGCATACTTATGGCATCTTCGCGTAGTCCTAAATTTACGGTCTAGGGTAGAGACTTGCTTTCCATATCAAAGCGGTTATACGTGATTGATGACTCATTATAACAAATAAATTTTCAGAATACAATAGATGAAAACGTATTTTTATTTTTTATTTTTTTCGGTTAATAAATAGTAAAATACCTAGTAAAACTACGAAGTATCCTCCAAGGATAATGAATGCCAAAGCATTGTTAAATCCATTATCATTTACAACTGCTAATGTCGGTAACATTAACACAGCGAACAATGGTAACGCCATTGATATTGCAGTACCAGATCCTATAACCATTTCTTCAGCAACAGGTGTTTCTAACTTAGGATCAACACCTTTTAATAATGCCATACCTGTTGATACAGTTCCCGTTAACATTCCGAAGAATCCTAAGAAGTAATGTACAAAGAACTCTTCTCCATAAACTCTTTTGATAATCCACTTTAAGAAGAAGAACGTAGCCGCTCCACCTATAACAGCCATAACAAGAACTAATAAAGCATAAGCCTTAATGGCACTTATTGTAATTGTTAATACAGCAGCTGTAATCATGAAGTTAAATGCAACACTACTTATGTTTGATAAGATGTAGTTATTTGTAACAAAATTCACATTCTTACCTCTTGCTTCAAACCACGAAAGTACTTTTTTGAACAGTAATGCATACACAATACCTAGCAAGAAATTAAATCCATGGAATACTCCAGCAAATGTAGCTCCAAGACCCTCTCCTACAAATACAACATTCTCTAATAACACTAACGTTCCAAAGACTGCAGCGTATATTACAAAGATAATAACTATTTGAGAAGTTAATGCATCAAATAGTCTTACTTCTTTAATTGTTTCAAATTCAAAAGTCTCTTTGATTGTTGGTTTCTCATCATGATACTTATCAACATTCAATTTAAGTTTTCTAGCATAATAATTCAATGCTACAACACCAATTGTTCCACCTATAATAAATCCAATTGAAGCTATAGTTGCACCAAGTGCAGCACCACTACCAAATAAATCAAATCCCATTATAGGTAACGCTGCTTGTAAGTCCCCGTTAATTGAATAATTGTTTCCTATTGTCGTTGCAAGCCCTGGTCCTTGTCCGAAGCCAAGTGGTAACAACATACCTGCACCTGGGAATATTTGTGTGAATAAAAAGAACACAATTGATAACCCAATCAAAGCTTGTAATAAATAAGATAGAACAATGATCATACCAGATGACCAAACTTTCTTATTCGTTTTATTACTAGTTCTTTTCAGAGATAATGCGATAAATCCAATTGCGATTGAATGATATACAATCTTGAAAATAGCAGGGGTGCTTCCATCAGCCTCACGACCAATTGGAATAATTCCGTTCTCTAGGATAAACCCTTCTGATAGTAATAACCCTATTACCCCAGCAAGTAATGCTGTAGGGATAATTACTTTGTTTAAAAATGGTAATTTCTCTTTTAAAATCTTTCCGATAAATAATAGTAAACCGATGTAAATAAAATAGTTGATGTCACTCCAGTGTTCAATAAAATCTAACATATAAAATCCTCCTAAAATTATAAAAACGAGCTCAGTTAAATAATATACATTTGTATACTCCTTAGCAGCTCGTTCCTTTGAAATCCCAATAACTAATTTGATTATATCATATATCATTAAATTATTATAATTTGATATTCAAACAAGACTCACTATTTACATTTAGTTTATCTTAATTATAATCTGTGATACTATAAAAGTAACTAAAACAGATAGGAGAACAAATTATGGCAAGCGATAGTAAGTTTTTTAACTGTTCTGAAAAACATGAGATTGAGTACTTAGCAAAGAAATTTGCTGAACCAAAAGATGAAGTAATTGCTAAAATAAAAGAGTTATGTAAAAACAACACAATAAAATACTCAACTCATAAAGAAGCAGAACAAGCTTTAATCAACTCAGGGTTAACAAAAAAATAAAACAAGGAGATTATTCCTTGTTTTTATTTTAAGTCCAAGTTTGATTACTAAATGCTAAAATTAAAATTAAAAATACAATAACTCCGAAAATAATTAAAAAAGTTTGAATACCTATTTTCCAATCGTCATTCGTTAATTCAGAGATTACAATAGCCCTTTTGATTCCGCATTGAACACAATACTCCTCATCATCACTTAACTTTTTATTACATTTATGGCAATGTATATCTTGTACTAATTCTGATCCACACTTCTTACAATATATTGCATCATGAGTATTCTCGGTCTTACATTTTTTACACTTCATCTCACCATCTCCTATATATATTGTATCACAAAAATAAAGTGTCATATCGTCCTACATCTTAAAAACAAAAAAAGTCCTAAATTAGGACTTTTAATTTACCATATAAATGGTGGCTCCTCTCGGAATTGAACCAAGGACACATGGATTTTCAATCCATTGCTCTACCAACTGAGCTAAGGAGCCAAATGGCGGTCCAGACGGGGATTGAACCCGCGATCTTCGGTGTGACAGACCGACATGTTAACCGCTACACCACTGGACCATGGTTGCGGGAGAAGGATTTGAACCAACGACCTCAAGGTTATGAGCCTTGCGAGCTACCAGACTGCTCCATCCCGCGATGAATAGTGTACTTATATACACTTAGGTTTTGTTGCGTCACTACTTTGAAAATTATAATGGCGGAGGAAGAGGGATTCGAACCCCCGCGCGGTCACCCGCCTGCTGGTTTTCAAGACCAGTCCCTTCAGCCGGACTTGGGTATTCCTCCG
>NZ_CEXEES010000064.1:0-8262 GCF_982632705.1 Candidatus Izemoplasma sp.
AATTGACAAATATGATATACACACTATAACAAAGCCCTTTTGGGCTTTTTCTTTTGGGTCTTATATGACCTATTTTTTATAATAAAGTATATGTTATAATATAATATGATAAATCAAGAGTTTTTTATAGGAGAGGAGAAGTATTATGGAAAATTTTTACACGATAACTCAATACTGTGAAGAGTATAAATTGAATCCGAGTAGAATTAGGAAGTACTATGAGGATGGTACAATGCCTTATGTGAAAAACCTAAAGGGAAAAATCTATTTTCCTAAGTGGATGTTTAAGTTTCAAAAAAATATAATTAAGAATCCAAAAAAAGTAACCAACATATATTCTTCAATTATGAAGGCAGTAAATAATAAGATACATGTTAACTATAAAATGTGCAATGTCACTAAAAGTGAATTTGAAACATATCTAACCTATATAGCTGAAGAAGGAATGATTCAGTGCAAAAACGTGCATCGTAAAGATATTGTTGAAAGTTATATACCAACACTTAAACTGTTAGAATATAACAAGCCTGATTACTACAAACTAGCAAACTTTGTTGTTGAATCTTCTATTAAAGTATCCGAAGCAATCCAATAAACTTCTTAGTCATTAAAGTGAACCATGAATAATAAAACCATCTTTGTACTATATTTTATAGTATGGAGGTGATTTTTATTATGTCAAATAGAGAGTTGAATAATTTTTTACAATACAGAACATATAAGAAATAAAAAGTAGAAACCTTTTTAGTGGTTTCTACTTTAATGATTAAAATCATTATATAGATTTAATCTTGAACTCCTAATAACTCAATAGGCAGTCCAATCTCTGTCCATCTTGAATCGAATCTTGTCTCATCTCCAAATATCCAAACCCAAGTTATAGCATTGCCCGTAAAAGCATCATTTCCAATATCAGTTATGATTGCTCCAATTGTGACACTATCTATGTTATTATCTCTAAATGCACTTTCACCAACATGCTCACACTCTGATCTAACCAGAATACTAGTTAATGAATTTCTACCAAAAGCGAAATCTCCAATACTTAATACTGAGGAAGGTATGTCTATAACTAAAATCTCATTATCGTAAAAAGCAGAAGTACCAATTGTTACTAACGTGTCAGGTAATGTTACCTCGATTAAACCTTTAGATCTAAACGCATCTCCACCAATTTCAGTTACAGGTAATCCCCCAAGACTTGCTGGGATTGTAAGGAATCCAGAATTAAAACGACTATAACCAGTAATTTTAACATTTGTACCTTCATCAATAATGACATAGGTGAATGTACTATCGAATACACCGACTTCAAGGTTGATTGTATATGTGCTAGTATTACCATCACTATCTGTCACACTATAGGTTACTGGGTGGTTCCCCATTGTGAGGGTTGTTGTATCATCAATGTCAACTGTAATACTAGTAGTAATATCCCCATCGATATTATCCAAAGCAGTTATGCCAAGAGATGATAAATCAAGGTCTGTTTGATAGTCGATTATTTGATTTCCTGGAATGTTAGAAAATACTGGAGCAACGTATTGACTGGCATCTTCCATTGCAGCTAATTCTGTTTCCAAAGCAGCAATATCTAATAATAATTCATCAATTGTTTCTTGGTTTGTTTCTTCACCTGTAATAAGTAGATCTATTTGGTTTTGCATGGTGCTTATTTGTTCTAATAAAGAACTAACCTCATCTTGTAAAGTAAGTATTTCTGAATCAACTGTATTGCTATCATCAATGACACATCCAGTTAATAATAGTGCAAATACAAATGGTAAACTTAAAAGTATTTTTTTCATTTCTTTTATCCCTTTCATTATTTATGTTCTGGTAAAATATCTGCATTTACATTTAAATAACTAAAGTCCCAATAATAGGTACTCCAATTTAATATGTCTGTATAGAAATATTCATCATTGTATTCATTTAATGAAGCAGTAACTAATCTATTTTCAATGTCGTCTCCAATAAAACCAGGAGTTCCATCGTATGATACAGTTTGTGCATCATATACATAGTTATTTGTTAAGAATGTATCTGAACCATACTCCACAAATCTGTCTGCATATCCACCGATTCTATCAATATTACCTGTTGCAAAGCTATTAGTAACATAGGCCCAGTTCAGTCCTATTAGTCCACCGATATATCCACGGTCAGAATAAATATCTCCTGTTGCATATGAATTTTTGATTTCTGTATTATCGGCATACTGATTGTTTACTGTACCGATAAGTCCACCAACAGATCCGTCTCCGTAATTGGATGTATAGATATCAACAGATGCATAAGAATATGCAATATAGTTTGCTTGTGCAAAATCAGATGTACTATTAAAATATCTACCAATTAATCCACCAACGTGGTTTGTATTGTTTGTTGTATCGGTAATAGAAATGGTTCCATTTGCACTTGAAGTTTCAATGTTTTCAACTCCTGCCGTACCAAATAGTCCACCAACATATGTGGCACCAGATGACCCTGTGTCAATGGTTAATCCATCGATATAGATATCGGTGTCTGTCGAAGCATCTCTGACAAATCCAGTACTTGTTCCAGCAAGTCCACCAACAAAACCTTCTACCATACCTGAAATGTTTATGGTGTTTGTTCCAAGGGAAATACAATTCATAATGTTTCCACTTGAATTTCCTGCTAGAACACCAACATGTAGTGTATGAGTCTCGTCTGTTACAACAGTGATTTCTGAGTTAAATAAGATAATATCATATAAAAAACCATTACTGTTGCCAAACAATCCTACATATACGTCATTTTCTTGATCTGCTTCCAATGATGTATAAGAGAAATTAGAAATGGTATGTCCGTTTCCATCGAATACCCCTTGGAATGGAGAATTGGCAGTTCCGATTGGATCCATTGGGAAATCTGTTAAATCAAGATCTTGTGCTAGATAATAGTATTTATTTGCAGATGGATCGATTGAGTTTAATTCTGCTGCCGTACTGATTACGACAACATCTTCTGAATAATATCCAAAAATAGAGATTGGTGAAACGTTGATATTGTCTGACTCTGCATCAACGTTAACGTCATTTCTAATAAATACAAGTTCTGACAGTGCGAATTGATTGTAATATCGATCAATTTCAACTTGAATGATGATTTGTTTTGACGTTGATTCCTCTTCAAAGGAAGAGGACAAGTAGTCTACTCCGTTCACAGTAACACTGTGAATATCTAGGTTGTATTCATTCTCTAAATGTATTGTGATAGTAGTATAGTCTGTAACTCCACTACTAACACTTCTTGTGTAATCATCTGTGGTTATTTCTAAGACTGATACAAATGCATCATCTGGGTCAATAGAACCAGGTTGTTGTAGTCGGAATGTAAGGGTTTCATCATATCCAATCACAAAACTAGAATCATCTACCATTGTTACTGCATAGTCTGTCATATGATAGTAATAGTCTGTATAACTAGTTTCTACTCCCATATTTAAATATATTGTTTGCGATGTGCTTGGGAATAGAAAATCTTCTTTATATATTTTAGTGCCATTAATTGTAACGTATTCAACAGCCATATCATCGTCATTCTCTAATTCAAGAACTAGAATAATACGTTCACCAGAGAAGTACATTGATTGCTGAAGTGTAAAGGAATGAACGTCAACTTCAGGAGGCATAACAAAGTCTTCTTCATGGATTGTTTCATCATATAAAAAGGTTTCTGCATCTTGTTGGTAATCTGTGGTAACTACCAATGAATATAAGGTGTTTGCATACACTGGATATCCTTCTATGGTAATCGTGTTGTGACCTATATTGACAGTTCTTACTGTTTGCGATCCACCAAGATACATTCTTAGCCAAATATTTCCATCAATGACACCGTCTGTATCAGTTAAATCAAAATCAAATGTAACACTGTTGGTTGTACCTACTACTTTAGTGATGACTAGATTATCAACCGTAGGTGTTGTATAGGTAACAAGATTGTTGGTTGTGAATGTTTCTTCGTGAAGAAGAGTGTAGGCGATTAGCTCATCCGAACCAGCAATTTTATAATCGGTATATAATTTAAAAGTATATTCTGTTCCCGGGTCTAAATCCGTAATGTTCACATACGTATTTGAATTGGTTACATAAAATAGACTATGGTATGCTCCATCTTGAAATACTTCAATTCTAAGTGACACATCTGTTAATCCTATATCATTAACTCCCACAGCACATTCTGCATCGTAGTATCCCATAGTACAAAGTAATAACACGAACTCAGGTGCTGGAAGAGTATTTGTAGAGAAGGTTTGTAATAACTCTGTTACGATTTCTGCATCTCCACCATCACTTGGAGTAGCTGTATATATCACTTTTAATACATATTCTGTATCCGTTAATAAATCATCTACTGAAAATGTAGATGTTGGAGAAGTGATTGTCATTTCTTCAACAATCATGTCTCCTAAATATAAATAGGCAGTTGTTGTAAGAATATTGCTTGATGAATAATCAATTATAATATCAGTTGAGTACGAATTATGAGTAATTTCTTCGTTTGATAGACTAAACTGCATTGTTGTCATTTCTGCAGTAGTAATTGTTAATTCATAATCTTCTAAGATGACAGTAGTACCGTTGTCATCATATGTTCCTTCTACAATAAATGTATATTCCATATTGGACTGTAGTTCACTGTAGTTTAAATAGTTGTCTCCACTAAGCAAAGCGTAACTTCTTACAAGGGTTTCTCCTTGATATAAACTTCCGACTCCATTGACAAGAATACCATCAGGATCATCATATGAAACTCTTACACCAATGGTGCTTGTCGTAAAGGACACCGTTTCAAGTTCCCATTCTAAATCAATTGGTGTTGGTGGTTCTACCACTCTAACAGTACGTGTTCCACTATAGGTAACCTCCTCATAAATGATTGTATAGGTTATAGTGTAATCTCCTACTACCGTAATATCTAAATCAGTTACTACCGTAATATCTAAATCATAATCACCTAGAATTTCAGCTCCAGGATCCATAAACTCAGTATATTGTTCGATAATAATTAGGTCCTCACCAACTATCTCAATTGATGGTAATGGTAGGTCCTCTAATTGTTCAGGAACGTTATCGCATCCAACCATAAAAAAAAGTGAAAGTAATAACACTCCGATTTTAATTCCTCTAAACATAGTACCCCTCTTTTCAGTTATTGTATTTTTATTAATATATTATACCTTGTTTTACTCCTGTTTCCAAGAAATAATTCGTGCATAAACTATTGGACTGTGATGGAAATTAAAGAGTGGTGTAAAAAAACATCATACGCATATAGTAATAAGTTGCAACTAAAAGTGATACAACGAGTGAATTGGTAGGATGTTAGTAGACACGAAGTGATACACTGTGTTTATTAGCATCTTTTTGTATACTTAAAGAAAGGAGTGAGGTTTATGAGTAAAATATATAAATATAGACGGGAAATTGTTGATTTAATGCAGTGTCCAATGATTAAAGAAGATAGAAAAAGGAGCTAATTTAGCCCCTTTTTAATTCCATTCAACTGCGATTGTTCTTTTATTGAGTAGTTTTTTATCTAGTACTATTGTACCTTTTTCTTTGTTTATTCCATAAGTGATTAACAATGGAATAAAGTGTTCTACTCTTGGATGCACATAATTTGAATGTGGGATGTTTTTCCAATTTATAAGTTGATTCTTTCTTTGTTCTTCGTTTTGATCTTTTGTTAGAATTTGAATGAGTTCATCATGAAATTGATCATTTTTTATATCTTCAGAATTACCTGTAAAGAACTCTCTTAGATTATGAAATGAGTATCCTGATCCGATTATCAAAACATCTTTTTCTTTTAAGAAACTTAACGCTTCACCGAGTTCAATATGATATTTAGATTTTAGGTTTTTGTTTAAAGAGATTTGAATCACTGGAATGTTTGCTTTTTCAAACATCAACATCAGTGGAACAAACACCCCGTGATCAAAACCTCTTTGTGATGATGTTACGTTATAACCTTTATTTTGAAGTGTGTTGAATATTTCTTTTCCAAGCGATATGTTTTTAGGAGGGTTATAAGTGTATTGATATGTTTCTTTTGGAAAACCATTATAATCAAATACTAATTCGTCTTTATTGTCATATATAACATCAATACCATTTGTCTCGTAATGTGCACTGAAGATGATAATTGCTTTTGGAGTTAAGTTCTTATAAGTTCGTAAGAACGTAATTAAGTCTTTATTGTTTTCTTCATCTATAAGAGGTAATGGACCTCCCCCGTGAGGAATAAAAATTGTTTTACTCATATTAGAATACTTTTGCTATATCCTTTGCTTGTTTTATACTTTCTTCTCGGATACTCATTCCATTATCATTACTCATATTTACACCTTCAACTAAGATTTGATGTTGATCGCTGATTCCAATAAAGTTTAATGGTACTTTTAGAAAGTTGCTTCCATGTTCATATTCTTTCATTGCATCATTTGTATAAACTCCACCTGAAGCCTGGATGACTAATGACTTTTTATTGTTTAATAAACCTAAGGGTCCGGTTTCAGAATATCGGAATGTTTTACCCGAAATTAATAAGTTATCAATATATGCTTTTAATACTGGTGGTAATCCGAAATTCCATAATGGTGTGACAAAAACATATTTATCTGCGTTCATAAATTCTTCTAGGTTTTGATTCATTGCCCCTAGTTTTGATTGTTCTGTTTGAGTTAATTGATCAAATGTTACTCCTTTTGCTAGTTTACCCCAAGCATCCATAACATCATAATCGATGTTTGGTACATCTGTTTCGAATAAATCGATTTTTACAATCTCATCATCTTTATTATTATTCTTATATTCTTTTAAAAATTCTTCTCCCACACTTAAACTATGTGAATATTCTACAGCCTTTGGATTTGCTGTGATGTATAATACTTTCATATTCTTTCCTCTTTTCTTAATATTTTTAGTAACTCAGTTACTTTATGTAAGTATAATATCACGCTATTTTAAAGATTTCAAAGATAATGCACTTATTTTAAGTAAGTTATTTGATTTATAATTAATATTTGCTATAATAAGGTTGAGAGGTGATATTATGAAACACGAATTATGTCCTAAAGTAGAAGCTACATTACAACTTATTAGTAAGAAATGGGTTGGTTTAATTATTTACTCTTTGCAAGAAGGACCATTAAAGTTTTCTGAAATAGAAAAGTTCATTCCTGGGTTATCATCTAGATTACTAACTGAAAGATTAAAAGATTTAGAAACACAAAACTTAATCGTGAAACATGTTTATGTTACTGATTCAATAAAGATATCTTATGAACTTACTCGTAAAGGGTTTGATCTTGCAAATTCATTTAAACAATTAGAAGAATGGGCACAGAAATGGAACTAAAAAAGGAACTAATTTTTTTACTTCCTTTAATGGACTGTGATGAAATTTAAATAGTGTGTTCAAAGACATCATATACATATAATAATAAGTTGCAACTAACCATCGTTACGACGAGTTGTAACGTCTCCAGTTGCAACTAAATGCGATACAACGAGCCGTATCATAAATAGTTTCAAATGAATAAATGTTTAATATATAATGCCCTTTTGGGCATTTTCTTTTGAAATATTTTTCATTACATTTGCTTTGGATACCTAATATATTATTCTTCTTGTGTCATTATTACATTTAGAACTCCATATGTTATAATTAATTAAACAAAGGAGAGATAGTTATGCACAGTTTAGAACTTATTCTTTATCTAATTACACTTAGTAGTATTTATTTGATATTCTCAAAAAGAGATATAAAGAAATACTACTTCATTTCAATACTGAGTGTGTATGCACTTCTTGTTTTAATTCAGTTGATATTGAATCCTATTAGATGGCAATTATTTTCATTATATGGGGCAATTGGTATTGTGTTTATCTTATTTGGATTTCGTATATTTACTATTACTGTATTTAGACCATATCAAAGAAGATTATCAATTCTTGTTGTAATGATACTATTAATTGTTTCTGGATTCTCATTGTTCGCATTTCCTATATATGATATTCCTACTCCAAGTGGAACTTATCTTATTGGTACAGAATCATATATTATAGAAGATGAGAGTAGAATTGAATTATATAGTGATGAAGATAATGAGTTTAGAAAAATAAAGATTCAAACAGGTGACACATTAGTCGCAGTAATAAACAGGTCAGACGCACAATTCTTAGATTTGTATCAAGGTGACCGAGTTAAAATAACAAACAAGAA
>NZ_CEXEES010000065.1:0-8050 GCF_982632705.1 Candidatus Izemoplasma sp.
TTGTTTATATCAAAATGTTAATATATATAAATATATATTAATGGACAAAAAAAAGACTCTTTCGAGTCTTATTCTTTAATGAATGGAAGCAAAGACATATGTCTTGCTCTTTTGATTGCAACCGCTAATTGTGGTTGGAATCTTGATTTAGTTCCTGTAACACGTTTAGGTAAGATTTTACCTCTATCACTAATGAATCTTTTTAGTAATTCAACATCTTTGTAATCAATATATGTAATTTTGTTTTCTGTGAAAAAACATCTTTTTTTACGTCTTTTACGGAATCCTCCTGGTCTTGCCATGGTCGTTTCCTCCTCTATTTAGAATGGTAGGTCATCTTCAGTTACATCAATAACTGGAGTAGACTCTCTACGTTGTTGTGGTTGTTTCTGTTGTTGTGATTTATCATCGTAGAATTTTTGACTATGGTCATTGTTAAATCCACGATCTTGTTGGTATCCACCTTGACTCTGATTTTGGTTTTGATTCTGGTTTGAATCTGAACCTTTAGGTTCTAAGAATTGAACACTATCACAAACAACGTCAGTTGTGTATTTTCTATTTCCTTCATTATCATCGTATGATCCTGTTTGGATGCGTCCTTCGACACCTAGTAAACTACCTTTTCTCACAAAACGAGCTAAATTCTCGGCTTGTTTTCTCCAAATAATACATTGGATGAAGTCTGCTTCTCTCTCCCCATTAGGACCTGCGAATGTTCTATTAACAGCTAACGTGAATCTTGCGAAAGCAATGTTCCCTGATGTATATCTTAACTCTGGATCTTTTGTAATACGTCCAACTAATACTGTACGATTAATCATAGTAATACACCCCTTATCTTACGTCTTTAATTATAATGTGACGGATAATATCTTCTTTGATACGAACGATACGATCGAACTCAGTTCGCGCTTCGTCATTAGATACAACATCTAGAACTACATAATATCCTTTTTTATGGTCCTGGATCTCATAAGCTAAATCTTTTATTCCCCATTCGTTGACATTAGCAACTTGGCTATCTCTTGAAGTGAAGATAGTGTTTAATTCTTCAATTAATACTTTACGATCATCTTCTAAAACAGTTGGGCGAATAACATACATAATTTCGTATTTTGTCATTTTATTTACCTCCTTTTGGTCTATTGGCTGTCTTGCAGCAAGGATGCGATTTCTCACGCTGAATAATTATATCACAAAGGTAATTCCTATGCAACAAATTATAGTTATTTTATATATATACTATATATAGGTGAAATCTCCGCTACTATATTGTAACACACTGAAATGTATCTGTAACATACCTGACTTCTATTTATAAGAATATAATAGTGTATTACAATGAGTTTAGAATGGTACTTGAATCCCCATTCAAATATCGTTCATCTTCTGGATTATTTTTAATAACCCTATTCATTCACATTAGAAAAGGTTGTGTTAGAGCACAACCTTTTCTTTTGCAATATAACTAAGTATATGTTCTTTCATTTCTCTTGATACAACATGCTTCTCATCAAACACTTGGAATGAAACGTTCTCTAGGTTTTGACCGTATAAATGATCACTGAATTTAAATGGAACGATATCGTCTCTAAGCGTGTTAATCATATAGAGTTCATGATACTTTAGCTCTTCCATTTTATAGTATGGGTCAATCGAAACAATATAGTCTTTTATATTAACCAGTTTTTCTCTATAAAAATCGTTATCTTCTCTATCAACTAGCCACTCTGCTAGTTGATATAAATACGGTGTACTTATAACTGGTATTAGTCTGTTTATGCGGTTTGTTTTCAATGCGCAATTATATGCAATCATTCCACCCATAGACACTCCAATAAAGTCAAAACTTTCAAATCTTGATTCATATAAACCATTGTATATTTCTAGGATATCATCTCCTGATTTATCAATGACATTAAATGCATCTTCAAACTTCTCATAGTTCTCTTTTGATATGAATGGCTCTTCTATTCTAGAACCATGTTTATAGGCATCAATTGCTACTACATTGAACCCTAATCTAGCGAGATCTACACCAATGTAGTCAGCGCCTCTATTTTTGTTTGATTCAAACCCATGTTGGATGAATACAAGTCCTTTTGAATCTTTGATATCACTATAGTATTCGTTGTAAGGAATGCCTTTATAAACTTGATGTTTAATTGTTATGTTTAACATCTAACAACTCACCCCTCACCAAGTTAAGTGCATACACCACACTTCTCGTTCTCACTTTATGTCTATCGCCGTTGAAGACGAACTTGTATGTTTTTATAGTACCATTTATGTACAAACCAAAATGAACGAGTCCAACTGGTTTTTCTTCTGTACCACCTGTTGGTCCAGCTATCCCAGTAACTGATATTCCGATATCACATTTTGTCAATTTGTTTAGACCATCTACCATTTGATATGCACATTCATTACTCACTGCACCAAATGTATCTAGTACGTCTTTTGACACATTTAAGTGTTTCATTTTTGATTGATTGCTATATGTGATTATTCCCTCATCATATACAGAACTGCTACCACTTACATTGAGTAGTCTGCCCGATAGTAATCCACCTGTGCAACTTTCAGCGAAAGAGATTTTGTAGTTTAACTCTTTTAGTAAATCAACAACAACACTTTCTAAAGTATCTTCTAGTGAACCATATATAAAATGTGAAAACTGATCATAAAAATCTTTTTTGCATTTTACTAAGTCTGTCTTTGAAGATGATGTAAAAATATACTTTATTTCACCAAGTCCAGCGTATGGTGCGATATTTACATTAGGATGCAATTCATAAAAACCAAGTAATTTATCTTCCATGAAAGACTCACCTGTACCAACAAGTTTAAATCCTTCACTATATAATTTAATATCTAGTTTTTTAGATAGGATATCTAGAACAACTGGTATCATAGGTTTTAATTCAGATGGGGGCCCAGGTAATAAAATAATATGTTTTCCATCTATCTCAAAATATACACCAGGTGCAGTTCCTTCATTATTAATGAGTACTGTTGAGTGTATTGGTCTGATAGCTTGTTTCAAATTTGTATCCTTCATTTTAATACTCATACGATCAAAATATTGTTTAATTGTATCAACAATTTCCTGATCAAGAAACGTTTTAACATTAAAATAATCATACGTTGATTCTCTTGTAATATCATCTATTGTTGGACCAAGTCCACCTGTAAAAAAGATGATGTCTTCATCAACTATATCTAGTATTCGATTGTATTCTTCTTTTATGTCGTCAATCACAAAACTACGATTTACATCAATACCTATTGTTTGAAGGTTTGATGCTATATGCATAAGATTTGTGTTTAAAGTTTTTCCTGTAAGTACTTCTTTTCCAACTGTTATAATTGCTGTCTTCATGCTCTCACCTACTTGATTTCTTTTGCTGTTCCTCCAACACTTACACTTAGTATTTCGTGTAGATGTTTATCTAGTTTAACATATATCTCAGAAGGCATATTCATAGAATACCCTTGTCTTAATACATATTCTGTTTTTTGAGGGGATACATATTTGTTTAAATAACATGCTAAGGCACCATTACTTGTCCCTGTTGCGCTTTCCTCATCAATCCCTACAATGGGTGCGAAATTTCTACCATATGCGTCTACTTTAGAATCTAGTGCGAATAGATGAATCCCAATTACATTGTATTTATTGCATAGATGTTCTATGTTCTTCATTTTAGGATGAAGTTTATGTAGTGTTGTTACATCTTTTACAGCAATGAATATTTCTTCTAATCCTGTTGATACAATCATTGGTGGTAATGTGTTATCTAGAAATCTTTCTTCATAGAAGCAATCTAGAATTTCGTATTGCTCAATTCCACTTTTAAACTGAGGTTTCTTTTGTTCCATAAAAACATCTTTTCTGGATACTTCGATATTTAGAACACCGACATTAGTCTCCATTGAGTGATGTCCTTTTTTTATGATTTTTAAATCTCTTAATAGATTGAAGGTTGCGATCGTTGCATGCCCACATAAATCTACTTCTTTTGTTGGTGTGAAAAACTGAACTCTAAATGTTGCTTTTTCACTTTCACTAACGAATGCTGTTTCACTATATCCAACCTCTTTTGCAACTTGTTGCATATCAAAGTTTGTTAATGAATCGGCATTAATAACTACGCCTGCTTTGTTTCCACCATTCTTTCCATTTGGGAAAGATGTTAGTTTATATACTTTTACATCCATGTTAATACCTACTTCCTATTATAGTTACTTCTATTTTACCATATAAATGTGTAAATTTATTGAAACAAAAAAGACACTAATTAAAGTGTCTTAAACATTAAACCTAAAATGCATTACATCTCCATCTTGAACGATGTATTCTTTTCCTTCTAATCTCGCTTTACCATTTTCTTTTGCACCTTGTTCTCCGTTAAATTCTACGAAGTCTTTATACTTGATGGTTTCCGCTCTGATAAACCCTTTTTCAAAATCAGTATGAATGATTCCTGCACATTTTGGAGCTTTCATTCCTTTTTTGAATGTCCAGGCTCTGACCTCTTGAGGTCCAGCAGTGAAGTATGTTTCCAGTCCTAATAAAGTATAGCTTTTCTTGATAAGTTTATCTAATCCCGATTCTGTTACTCCAAGATCTTCTAGGAAGATTTCTTTTTCCTCATCGTCAAGTTCACTCAACTCTGCTTCGATTTTAGCACTAATTACTACAGCTTCTGCTTTATCGTTTGCTGCATATTCTTTGATGATTTTTACGTATTCATTATCGTCGAAATCAGTAATTTCATCTTCGTGAATATTAGCAACATAGATGATTGGTTTTTGTGTTAAGAAGTTAAAGTTTTTAATAAGAGCAAGTTCGTTTTCATTAAACTTCATTGTTCTGATTGATTTGTTATCTAACAATGTTTCGTGAATCTCTTTCAAAACACCAAATTCAAACACGCAATCTTTGTCTACTTTTAATAAAGCTTTTTTCTCTATTTTTGGTAATCTTTTTTCAATTACTTCAATATCAGCAAAAATCAATTCTAGATTGATTGTTTCAATATCTCTAATTGGATCCACAGTTCCATCTACGTGTGTAACATTTTCATCATCAAATGCACGTACAACTTGTACGATGGCATCTACTTCTCTTATGTGTGAAAGGAATTTGTTTCCAAGTCCTTCACCTTTACTTGCTCCTTTAACGATACCTGCAATATCAGTGAATTCAAAGATAGTTGGTATTGTTTTTTTAGGGTTAACAAGATTCTTTAAGTTGATTAATCTTTCGTCAGGTACTTCTACTACTCCAACGTTAGGATCGATTGTAGCAAATGGATAATTCGCTGCTAGTGCTCCTGCTTTTGTTATAGCGTTAAATAATGTTGATTTTCCGACATTTGGTAGTCCTACTATTCCTGCTGTAAGTCCCATAATATCACTCCTTTTTAAACCTCTATTATTCTACTTTAATTTACAGTGTTTTACAAGAAAAAAAGCAAATGAATATTTGCTTTTTGGTTTTCTATTGATCGTCAGGATGAACGTTTAAAGTTGTTACTACACTTTCGTATTCTACATCGTCTCTAATGTATTTAATAACGATTGATTCTCCAACACTACTGTTTAGTATTGCTTCCCTTAAATCGTTAAAATTATTGATTTCTCGGAAATCCGACATACCTTCGTTTTTATACCCAATGATAATGTCATAATCAATTAATCCTGCCGCTTCTGCAGCTCCACCAACTTGAACTTCAACACAAACACCAAAGTCGTATCCACATTCATTTGTTTGTGCAGATGTTGTAATTCCTAGATATGGTCTTGTGATTATTCCATCATCTTCAAGGTCATTTACTATTCGTTCAACTGTGTTAGACGGGATTGCGAATCCTATGTTTGCAACGTAGTCTTCTACTAGTTTCATATTGTTTATTCCTACAAGATTACCATTAACATCAAGCAACGCTCCACCGCTGTTTCCAGGGCTTATCGCAGCATCATGTTGTAATAAAGTAGCGTCAAAATCACCTTCCATATAGTATCTTGCAGTACCACTTACAACACCCATTGTAACCGTACCGTAATAGTCAAATCCAAGTGGATTTCCTATTGCGAAGACGAATTGTCCCACTTTTAAATCATAAGAATCTGCGAACTCAATTACTTTAAAATCTTCAGCAGATTCAAATGTTACAACACCTAAATCGGTTGTAGGATCAGAACCGATATAATCTACTTTTTCATTGGGAATTTCAAAAAGTAATCCGTTTTTCTCAAAAACAACTGTCATATAAACTGGTAATTGTCTTTCCCCTTGTGTATTCTCATGAACCAATACATGATCATTTGTAACCATGTAATATTTCCATCCTTGAAGAACGTTTAAATCCTCATCTATGATTGTCATTGGTTCTCTTTTATATATTACACCACTACCTGTTCCAGATGTTGTATTTGTTACAACGATTATTCCAAGAACCCCAGTTCTTGCTTCTAATATCATTTCTGTTACAGCTTCTTCAAATGCTTCAATAGTATAATCGACTGTCGCTTGTTGTTCATCAATTCTTTCTTCAACAAGTTGCTCGATCAACACTTCTAATTCAGCTTGTGTTAATTCACTTTGTTCTGCAATTTGTTCTGCAACAAGTTCTTGAACCAAGGCATCAATTTCAGCTTCTGTTAGTGTGTCTGAATTTCCAGTTAAATCACACCCTGTTAATGTAAATGAAATTATAAGTATTAGTACTAATAGTAATTTTTTCATCGTGTTCACTCCTTTATGTTAAATAGCTCTAATGCATTTTTTGTTGTTTGATTGGCTATTTCTTTATATGATACATCTCTAAGTCTTGCGATTTCTTCTGCGACTAGTTTGACTCTTGATGGTTCATTTTGTTTTCCTCTAAATGGATGAGGTGATAAGTATGGTGCATCTGTTTCCACAAGTAGTCTTACAATTGGGACTACTTTTGCGACTGCTTTTGGTTTATGTCCATTTTTGAATGTAACGGGTCCACCTAGGGATATATGTAACCCCAAATCAATGAATAATGGAACCATTTCTTCACTACCTGAGTAGCAATGCATTATACCTTTTACATTTGAATACTCACTTAAAACATTATAGGTCGCTTCACTTGCATCTCTCATATGAATACTTAAAGGAAGATCTAATTCGAGTGATTGTTCTATATGCCATTTGAATAGTTCGATTTGAGATTCTATGTGTTCTTTATCCCAATAGAAATCAAGACCACATTCTCCAATACCGACTACCTTTTTGTGTGTTAATTGTTTTAGTAAAAGTTTTTTGTCTTCATCAGTAACTTTAATGGAATCAGTTGGATGAAATCCTACTGTTGCATATATAAAATCATATCGTTCAGCAAGTTCAATTGCTTTTTTATTTGTTGCTGGGTCGTATCCAACTACAATCATTTTTGATACATCATTTTCCAATGCTCTTTTTATGACATCTTCTAGAGAGTCATTGAATTGTTGTGCGTTTAGATGTACGTGTGTATCGATTAACATGTAATCACCTCTGCTTAGTACTATAATTATACTACAATTTTATGTAAAAATGGTGTATATACAAAAAAAAGAGGCATAAGCCTCTTTAGTTTATTTTTTATCTTAAATTATACTAAGATTTTTGAAACGTTTCCAGCACCAACTGTACGTCCACCTTCACGGATAGAGAATTTAGTTCCTTGCTCTAACGCGATTGGGTGAATCAATTCAACGATCATGTTAACGTCGTCTCCAGGCATTACCATTTCAATACCAGTTGGTAATTCAATGATTCCTGTAACATCTGTAGTTCTGAAGTAGAATTGAGGTCTGTAGTTACTGAAGAATGGTGTGTGACGCCCACCCTCTTCTTTACTTAATACATAAACTTGAGCTTCAAATCTTGTATGTGGAGTAACTGATTTAGGTTTTGCTAATACTTGTCCACGTTGGATATCTTCACGAGATACACCACGTAATAATGCACCAATATTATCTCCTGCTTCTGCACGATCTAATAATTTACGGAACATTTCAACACCAG
>NZ_CEXEES010000066.1:0-7866 GCF_982632705.1 Candidatus Izemoplasma sp.
TAGCGTAATTCTTATGACTAAAACCAAAGAGCCTTTTGTTATAACAACAAGTCCACAAGTTCATAGCTATAAATTCACATCAGATACAGAATCATTTCATATAAAACTACTTGTAAATGAAAAGGACTCCTATTATATCCAAAAGGAAAGTATTGATAAACTTCAACTGAGTTTTGACGATCAGACAATACCGCTCAGGATTCAGGATATTAGGGTGTATGAATCAAATGATCAGTTTCTCGTTGATTTATCAGTTCAAATTGCATTTCATTCAAATGATTACTTGATTGAATACGATCATGCTTATCTTGATATCACATATACGAATAAAAACGCTATATCCCTCTACATTGGAGAATTCAATTACCTGTTTCAATCCACAAATACAAATGATTTAGACTTTATAAATCTAAGTGCTACATATCAAGAAGTGGATGGGGTAAACACTGTGAGTGGTATCGTTATTGATTTGGTAAACAAAACGGAAAACAATATCATAATTAAAGATATTGATATCTTAAGTAAAACAGTACATATAAATAATGATTATATTACCGAAGTCTTTACTGAAGTAGACTCGTTTAAACAAATCGATGAATTACTTGATTTAGAATATAGTTTCTTTGATTACGAACGAGATGATCTTAATTTATACTTACAAGCTCATGAAACAAAGAAGTTGCTAGCTCCTTTGGTCTATAACGGAGATATTACATTCATTCATAGGTTTGTTTTAGTATTCACATATATTGATGGAACCGAGGAAAAAACCTATGTAATAGATGATTTTCCTTATATGAATACATCTACATTCAATCCTGAGTATACGGAGAATTTGATATCGTATGAAATCGATTGATATAACATCAGTTACGAAAAACTATAAAAACCATGTAGTCCATCATGAATTTATAAAAGTATCTAAAAGAGTTACGATCATTAAAGGCCAAAACGGAAGTGGTAAATCGACATTATGTAAAGCCATTATGGCATTAATAAAGTATACAGGACAAATAAAATGTAGTGGAAGTATTGCTTATTTTCCAGAGTATCTTCAACTACCTCTAATTCTTAAATCAAAAACATTTTTAGAGTTAATGATTCCAATAACAAGGCATAATATCATGAAACAACTTATACATATGTTTAAGATGGATCAAAATCTTGATAAAGAGATTATAGAGTTGAGTAAAGGGATGAACTGTAAGTTAAGGTTGATTTACACACTATCATTGGATAAGGATATATATTTATTAGATGAACCCTTTAGTGGATTGGATATAGAAACAACCAAAACTTTAAAGAATTATATTTTACAATCAAATAAAATGTATATCATCAGTACTCATTTAGATGTTTTCACACAATCAAGCAGTCTTGAAGTAATAAATTTATGAAGAAAATGGTTGTGTTGTATATTGAAAGTATATTCAATAGAAAAGTTTTCTTAATCACATGTATAAACTTTGTTTTAATGAGTATGATTAACATCATCATTTGTGGAGTTAACTTATCTAAAAGTATTCAAATAGAGTATTCTGAAACATTGAGAATTGATTATCTATATCAAGGACTATTATTCATTAAATTAAATCTCTTTCTACTCATTATCATAATGGTCCATTCACTAAGACATACGATGTCAATTCTCATTCTTCATAGTATAGAGCAAGGGCGTAGAAAAGCCATATTGATCTATATCCTTAGCAACTGTCTTATACTTGTTATTCTGTCGTCTGTACTATATCTAATTTTTCTAGTGACAGGATACTATCTAACTGACTATTTCAGTTATGAGAATGTATTACTACTATATGTAAGATTGGTTATGTTTGTTGTCTACTATTATCTTTTACTCACGGTCATATATTTGTCATTTAAAACGACGTACTCGTTACTTACAATCTTTCTCGTTTATCTATTTACTGTACTTATGACCGGGTTCAATATTAATATATCTGAGAGCGTTACATTTACTAAGGTGATTCATCTTTATGTAAGCGATTTAGTATTAACCAGCAATTTAGAGTATACCTTTATGTATAGCGACTTATACCAACTATCTATAATATTAACTTTGTTATTTGTACTAGTTGTGCGATTTAGTAAGATTGACTTATTGTAAAAAGAGATTGAAAAAATCTCTTTTTTGTGATATAAAAGGATGATGACTGGAGTTGATAAATATGTGCGGTATAGTAGGATATTTAGGACAAGAAGATGCAAGAAATATAATATTAGAAGGATTATCAAGATTAGAGTATAGAGGGTATGATTCTGCCGGTTTAGCACTATACAATAAGGATACAAAAGAGTTTAAAATATATAAAGATAAAGGACGTGTTGCTCATTTAAAAAGCATCACTGATTTTTCATATAATACAGAATTGGGTATAGGACATACTAGATGGGCTACACACGGAGTTCCAAATCAAGTAAACAGTCACCCACATACATCAGGTGAAAGTAGATTTTTCATCGTCCATAATGGAGTAATCGATAACTACAAAGAACTTAAATCTAGTTATCTAGAAGAGTCTGTTTTTGAAAGTGATACTGATACAGAGGTAATCGCTCATTTAATAGAGAAATTCACTTTGAAAATGAGTGTTAGCGAAGCGATAAGAAAAACAATGAGTTTATTAGAGGGTAGCTATGCTATGTCGATAATAGATACAGCAAATGATAATAAATTATATGCAGCTAAACACAAAAGTCCCTTACTACTAGGTATTAGTGATAAAGGTATCATTGTAGCATCAGATCTAATGGCTTTGGTGGGATATAGTAAACGATATATCCCATTAGAAGATAAAAGCTTTGTAGAGATAGATAAAGACGGTTATAAACTATTTGATATTATCGGGAAAGAACTAGAACACGAAGTAAAAAAAATAGATGTAAATTATCTTGATATTGAAAAAGGTGAGTATTCACATTTCATGTTGAAAGAGATCAATGAGCAACCACGTGTTATCAGAAACATCATTCATAACTATTTTGAGGGTGATGAAGTAATACTAAATGGAAAAATAAGAGAAGCAATCGCTGAAAGCGATCGTTTATATATCATAGCAGCAGGAACAAGTATGAACGCAGGGTTTATTGGTAAAGAGTTATTTGAGAAAATGGCTGGGATTCCTTGTGAAGTACATATTGCGAGTGAATTCGCGTATAATATGCCGTTACTAAGTAAAAACCCATTATTTATATTTATATCTCAATCAGGTGAAACAGCTGATTTAAGAGCAGTACTTGTAAATATCAAGGCAAAAGGATATCGTTCATTAACAATTACAAATGTTAAAACATCAACATTAGCAAGAGAAGCAGATCACTATGTAGAAATACTAGCTGGTCCAGAAATAGCAGTAGCATCAACAAAAGCGTATACTGCACAAATTACGATTCTTTCATTACTTGCATATGGTTTAAGTGATAAACATATCAACTTAAGAAAAGAATTAAGTAAAGTCGCAATTTCAATTGAGAACATTATTGATAAACGTGATTACATAGAAACACTTGTAAAAGAGTACTTAACCAAACGTAATTGCTTCTACATTGGTAGAGGTATTGATTACTATGCAAGTTTAGAATCAAGCTTAAAACTAAAAGAGATTAGTTATATTCAAACAGAAGGCTTCGCAGCTGGAGAACTAAAACATGGAACAATTGCATTGATTGAAGAAGGAACACCAGTTATAGCGATTATTTCCCAAAAAAGTATTAATAAAAATACAAGAAGTAACTTAAATGAAGTTATTAGTAGAGGTGCGAATGCACTTGTTATTAGTACGAAAAGAGTTGCTGAAAAAACAGATCAAATCATTGTTGATGATGTCTATGAACTATTTAGTCCGTTATTAACAATCATCCCTTCACAATTTATCGCGTTTTACGCGGCATTACACAGGGGATACGATATTGATAAACCGAGAAATTTAGCGAAGAGTGTTACTGTAGAGTAACTCTCTTTTCAAACGATATTCATAACTTTTCAAAAAAATCATCTATAATAGATATGTTACTTAAGGAGGATTGCAATGGGCAAATATTTTGGTACAGATGGAATCAGAGGTCGTTTTGGTATTGAATTAACACCAAACCTGGCACTTAGAATTGGACAAAGCATCAAACAAATATTAAAAGAAGAAAAAGTTGTAATCGGGATAGATACAAGAGAATCAGGACATGAATTAATGTATGGTTGTGCAAGTGGGGCCCAAAGTTTAGGGGTTGATGTTATGCTTGCTGGAGTTGTTTCTACACCGCTTATTGCACATTATAGCAAGGAAAAACAAATCGTTGGTGTCATGATTACTGCAAGTCATAATCCATACCACGATAATGGAATCAAAGTATTCTATAAAGGAGATAAATTAACATTATCTCAAGAAGCAGAAATTGAAGCATTTTTAGATTCACCACGTGATTTTCAAGTTACAACACTTGGAAAAATGTTTGGTGGAGAAGAAGTGTTTGATTCATATTTAGATCTTATAGAATCTATGGAATTTGATCATATAGATTTAAAAGTAGGGTATGACAGTGCAAACGGTGCTAACTATCTTATTAGTAAGGCAATATTCGATGAATTAATCACAGAAAGCTATCAAATAGGAAATAAACCAGACGGTAAAAATATAAATAAGGACTGTGGTTCTACACATTTAGAAGCAATCAAAAATCTAGTGAAAGAGAAAAAACTAGATATTGGTTTAAGTTACGATGGAGATGGAGATAGAATCTTAGTCGTGGATGAAGATGGAGATGAAATAGATGGTGATTTACTAATCTATATCATAGCGTCGTACCTACAAGACAAGGGAGAACTAAATAAAAACACCGTAGTTCTAACTAAAATGTCTAATTTAGGTATCATTAAAGCATTTGAAGAACGAGGAATCAAAGCTATCCTGACAGATGTTGGAGATAAAAATGTACTTGAAGAAATGAACAAGAATGATTATTCTATAGGTGGAGAAAATAGTGGACATATTATCCTTAAAAACTATATCAACACTGGTGATGGGCTACTTGTTTCAATGGTTTTACTTAGAATTCTTCAGGAATCTAAGAAGTCATTAAAAGAGTTAACAGCTTCAATAAATATGTGGCCACAAGTACTATATAATATAAGAACTTTCAACAAAGAAGTAATAGAAGATAAACGTGTTTTAGATGTTGTTAACAGAATTAAAGAAGAACTAAAAGATAATGGAAAAGTATTGGTTAGAGCAAGTGGTACTGAACCTTTAGTAAGGGTAACACTTAGCTGTGAAACACAAGAACAACTAGATATATATATGGATGAAATAGTATCAATGATAAATATTGTCAAGGAGGAAGTGTTATGAAAAATTATGCGATTATTCTAGCCGCAGGTAAAGGGACTAGAATGAAAACTGAGTTACCTAAATGTGCATTCCCAATCTTAAAGAAACCTATGATCGAATACATACTAGATAACGTAGAGAAATCTGTAATAGATGATGCTACATTGGTAGTTGGACATAAAAAAGAAATATTTGAGGAAATGCTACAAGACAGAGTGAGTTATGCTGTACAGGCAGAACAACTTGGTACTGGGCATGCGGTTAAAGTATGTGAAGATATCCTTGGTGATAAAGAGGGAGAAACAATTATTATGCTTGGAGATATGCCTTTGGTAGATTACAAAGTTATCGACAAAGCAATCTCTTATCATAGAGATAGAGGTAACGATTTAACAATCGTTACTACTAAATACGACAAGCCTAAGGGATATGGACGTATAATAAGAAATGATTATGGAAATATCGAGGCAATTGTTGAACACAGAGATTGTTCAACAGAGCAAAAAAGAATCAAAGAAGTGAATACAGGAATTTATGTAGTGAACAATAAAAAATTGTTTAACGCAGTAAACAAAATTGAAGTAAACAAAAGAAAAGGTGAGTTCTACTTAACTGATATCGTTAGTATTATGAAAGACGAGGATTTGGTTGTAGGAACCATTGAATTATGGGACAGCGAAAAAGTAATGGGTATAAATGACTTATATACAGTATCAATTGCTGAACGTTATTTACGTGACAAAATCAATATGGAATTAATGATTAAAGGGGTATACATGATATCACCAAACACAATAACAATTGGAAATGATGTTTCAATTGAAAAAGGTGTTACAATATATCCAAATACATATATAACAGGTGGATCAGTAATTAAGTCTGGTGCTAAAATTGGACCAAACACTGAAATCCATACATCTATTATTCATCAAAATGTAAAAGTCAAACATAGTTTAGTTTATGATAGTGAAATTGGTAAAAATACTACAGTGGGGCCATTTGCTCATTTAAGAAACGGAGCAAACATTGGTAAAAATAACCGTGTTGGAAACTTTGTTGAAGTTAAAAACTCATCAACAGGTTCAGGAACAAAAGCTGCTCATCTTGCCTATATTGGAGATTCTGAAACAGGTAAGAACGTCAACTTTGGTTGCGGTAGTATCACTGTGAACTATGATGGTGTAAACAAACATAAAACAATCATCGGTGATGATGTATTTATTGGCTGTAATACTAACTTAGTAGCACCTGTTGAAATTGGAGACAATGTCTTTATTGCAGCGGGGTCTACAGTGACAAGAAATGTACCAAAAGGAGCACTTGCAATCGCTAGAAATAGACAAATCAACAAAAAAGATTACGCGATGAACTTAATCAAGCCAAAAGACGATAATTAATAGTTGACAAACAACTATATTATGATATTATATATATGCAACAAAAAAATGAATTCCGTGGAAAGAAGAGTACCCACTCTCACCTGATTGCTTAAGTGATAGGTTAAAGCTACTTAAAATTGAAAAATTTTATAGTGTGGGTACGTAATGTACTCGCACTTTTTATATACTTTCCATACGGTTAAAATCTATTAGGAGGTGTAACCTATAAACAAACATAGTCGAGAATTACCAAAAAAGAATAAAGATGCAAACTTACTAAACGAAGGTATTAGACATCGCGAAGTAATGGTTATTGATGGTGAAATGAAACAAGTAATGAACACTAGAGCCGCTATAAATATGGCGTATGACAAAGGTTTAGATCTAGTATTAGTTGCTCCAAACGCTAAGCCACCAGTTGCGAAATTCATGGACTACAACAAGCATAAATACGAACAACAAAGAAAACAACGTGAAGCTCGTAAAAATCAAAAAGTAGTATCTTTAAAAGAAATAAGACTTTCACCGAAAATTGATATTGGAGATTACAATACAAAATTAAATCACGGTAGAAAATTCTTAACACAAGGTAACAAACTTAAAATCTCTATCAGATTTAGAGGTAGAGAAATGGCTTATACAAACAAAGGTCGCGAAATAATCTTACGATATGCAAAAGATTGTGAAGATATCGCTACTATTGAAGCTAGACCAAAACTTGAAGGTCGTAACATGCATGCTGCATTAACGCCTATTAAAGAGAAATAAACCACAATAAGGAGTGAATCAAAATGCCAAAAATGAAATCTCATTCAGGTACTGCAAAAAGAGTAAAAAGAACTGCATCAGGTAAGCTAAAATTTAAAGCTGCTTGGGGTCATCACTTACTGAGTGCCAAATCGAAAGCATCAAAAAGACGTCATAAAAGCGCGAATTTCATGTCTGCTAGTGACTACAAAAGAATCAAACAACAAGTTGCTAACATTAAGTAACATAAACAATTAGGAGGAAACAACAATGCCAAGAGTTAAAGGTGGAAACGTCGCTAGAAAAAGACGTAAAAAGATATTAAAATTAGCCAAAGGTTACTTTGGATCAAAACATTTATTATACAGAACTGCTAATGAGCAGGTAATGAAATCATTATC
>NZ_CEXEES010000067.1:0-7791 GCF_982632705.1 Candidatus Izemoplasma sp.
TTTTATCATTTATGGTTCCCTATATGTTTTATAAGTCTAAAAAAAAGGTCAATCTATTATTACAAGGTATTGGAGCATTACTAGTCCTAGGTATCTTTGTCATAGTTCTAGAACAAAATGGTACTATATCAGGGTATTTTGATGCATTGTTTGGTAGAGAACTCCTTGCTTTTGATGATAGGTATAAATTGCTTGTTATTGCATGGGACACTTTTAAAAGTAATTGGTTAATAGGTAGTGGGGGTATATATGCTTCTAGACATTACTTATTAGAAGATGGAGCTAAGAACTATCACAACATAATCGCTCAAGTAAGCACTTTAGGGGTTGTTGGGTTTGCCGCATTATCGTGGTTATTTATAGAAAAAGTGAAACTTATATTTTCTAAAAAGAACACGTGGAAGCGCGTTGTCTTGGTCCTTGTGTTTGTAACAGCATTTGTCAATGGATGGGTACAGCCAATGTATTTCTATATAACATATCTGATCTATTTAGTAATGATATTAGCAGTGTACGAAAACAGCGAAAGTTAATAAGACAAAGACTCTTTTATTTGTAAATAAAAGGGTCTTATTTATAAAGTGGTCCATTTGACAAACGGTATAAATAGTATTATAATTAAATTGTAATCCTAGTTGATTGGAAATCACTCACACGCGAGCTCAACTTAAATTAAATGGGGCCGAGATGTTACCTTTGCTGGATGCCTTTGATTCTAAAGGAACCCTACCGGTATTCATAAGAGGCTACCGCACTAGTAGAACCGAGGTTCTGCATTGGGTGATTTCCAATATTCTAGGATTTTTATTTACACATTTTTATAGTATAATAACAACCAAGGGGGCTACAACATGTCACAGTTTTTTGATTACAGAAGTCATTATAGAACAGGTATTTTTCATGATATTACTATTTTCGAGAGAATCATCCCGTTGATTTTAATAGGGATTGCAATATATATATTGTTCAAGAAAAAAGATATTATTAGAGAAAACAAAGTATTAGAGAAGAGAATAAGATACGGAATGGCAATAGCACTTGCAGTGCTATATATTAGCCATTACGCATTAAGGATTAACTTATATGGTTGGACAGATACAATAGTTTTACCATTCCACTTATGCAGTATCGCAATGTTTGTGTGTGTAATAATGTTATTTACAATGAATAAAGCATTACATTCATTTGTTTTACTTGCAGGAACATTAGGAGTGGTTGTATCACTAAGCAATCCTATTATTGGTTACAACTTTAAATACTATAGATACTATCAATTCATGTTTGCACATGGGATATTATTAATTGCACCATTATACGTTTCATTTGTACATAATTACTTACCAAGCAAAAAAGATGTAATAAATGGATTCATTATTATGCAAACTCTTGCAATATTTATGGGTGTATTTAACTATTTTAACAACACAGATTTCTTTTTTATGTTCGTTGATCCAGCGAAATTAGAGAAGTTTTCAGTTATAAAATACGTTGGTGGAATCCCTTATTATTTGATCTTTGTAGAGGTAGCTGCACTCGCATATTTCTATGGTTCTTATAGGTTATTCGAACGAATTAGAAATAGAAAAACAGTATAATAAAAAGGACTCAATTTGAGTCCTTTTCTTATCTTTTGAGCCGTTCAGGAACTAAAGAATAGTACTGACTATGAAAATATAATATTTTAGTAAGGCACATTGTACTTTTCATTACCAGATATACCACCGACAATATTGAAGACGTCAAAGCCTTTCTTTGTCAAGTAGTCTGTAATGAAGTAACTTCGTTGACCAGTGTGACAAATAATGTAATATGTTTGATTCTTGTCTAACACGGTATCATAATCTCTAATTATCTTGTTTATTGGTATTAAAATTGATCCAGGTATGTGACATATATTATACTCGAATAATTCTCTGACATCGAGAATATTTATATCACCGTTACTCATCAAATCCATGACTTCCTGATTCGTTATATGTTTATTGTTTTCAAAATCTTTGAACATTGTATCACTTCCCTAAAATTATTATATAGGATATGTGAGTAATGTTTTGACAATTTGCTCTTTTTATGTATAATTGTTTTGTATACGTATTATCAAGGGAGGTTACATTTATGGTAAAAGAGATGTGTTATAAGCTTAACAAAAGCAGTATGCTTTACAAACGCTTAATGAGTAAACATTTAGAACGTTTAAACATTACATATTCTCAGTTAATGGTTTTACGCGTTATTAACCGTGAACCAGGTATTACAGCAAAGGAAATCTTAATGCAGATGGATACGGATAAAGCAACTCTATCAGGTGTATTATCAAGACTTGAAAGAGACAATTATATTTACAGAGTGAAAAACGATAACGATAAACGCGTTCAAAATATTTATATATCTGAAGGTAGTGAACGTTTATGTGAAGAAGTAAGTATTATTGAAGATGCTTGTATCTCGGATTTAGTTAAAGGTATTAGTGATGAAGATGCAGAAAAGTTCTTATTTATTTTAGATCGTTTCATAGATAATCAAATTAATAAGATTGAAGAAAAGTATTAAAGAATAGGGTTGTTTTTCAACCCTTTTTTTATATGACAAAATATCTAAAAATGTTGTAAATCTAGAATTCTAACAAATCGCTTTGCTATAACTTAATTTATGTTATAATCAAAGTAGAAAATCATTATTTAGGAGAGTAAAATTATGGGAAATTTATTAAAAGATTTATCAATGCTAAATGGTATCCCTGGAAACGAACGTCAAGTACGTGAGTACATGGCTAAGAGAATGGCACCAAATGCAGAAGTTTCATATGACAACTTAGGTAGTATTATTGGTACAAAAGTTGGAAATCCTGATGGACCAAAGATTATGGTTGCAGGACATATGGATGAAGTTGGATTCATGGTAACAACTATTACTGAAGAAGGATATGTTAAATTCACTCCAGCTGGTGGATGGTGGGGACAAGTTATGCTTGCTCAACAAATGACAATTACAAACGCAGACGGAAAAGAAATTATAGGTGTTATCGGAGCGAAAGCACCACACATCTTAACTCCTGAAGAACGTGCTAAACCAGTTGATATGAAAAACATGTATTTAGATTTAGGTGTTGAAGACAAAGAAGCAGCTCTAAAACTAAATATCAAACCTGGAGATATGATCACACCATTTATCGAATACAAAGAAATGGCTGACAAAAACTTTTTACTAGGAAAAGCATGGGACAATAGAGTCGGATGTGCTGCAGCTATGGAAGTACTAGAACAAATTGAAACACATGACAATGTTTATTACGCAGTTGGTACTGTAATGGAAGAAGTTGGATTACGTGGGGCTAGAACATCAGCTCACCGCATTCAACCAGATATCGGAATTGCATTAGATACTACAATTGCTTACGATTTCCCTGGTGGAGACAAAAACACTAAATTAGGTAATGGTGTTGGAATTATGTTTAAAGATGGTTCAATGATTGGACACAAAGGATTAAGAGACTTTGTAATCAAAACATGTGAAGACTTAAAAATCCCATTCCAATTAACATACTTAGAGCGTGGTGGAACAGATGGTGGAGCAATCCATATGACTGGGTCAGGAGCTCCAACAGTGGCTTTATGCTTACCAGTACGTTATTTACATTCACATACTTCAATCGTTCATAAGAAAGATTATGAAGCTATGGTTTCACTAACAAAAGCGTTGGTTGAAAGACTAGATAAAGAAACAGTACACAATATTACATTTAATTATTAAGAAAAGGCCAATCGGCCTTTTTTTTATTTGAAATAGATAAGCACTTTTTATAACAAATTACTTGCTAATTATATTAATTACATATATTATATTTACGAAATAAGGTGATATATATGAGAGTAATCGCAGGAACACATAGATCTCGTATTTTAGAACAAGTAGACAGCGATAATACAAGAGAAACAAAAGATAGAGTTAAAGAGAGTATCTTTAATAGTATTTCAACCTATATTCCAGATAGTCAAATCCTTGATTTATTCAGTGGGAGTGGTTCTCTTGGAATTGAAGCGTTAAGTAGAGGTGCTAAGCATGTTGTTTTAAATGATTTTAATGCAGATGCATATAAAGTTTTACAAAACAACATCAAAACACTAGATTTAAGCAACGATGTAACATTATATAAGAAAGACTATGAATCATGTTTAAAAGAATTGAGTAGTTCTTTTGATGTTATTCTATTAGATCCTCCGTACAAGCTGAACGTTGTACAAGAAGTAATACATTATATTGATGAGCACAAATTACTATTAAAAAGTGGAATAATCGTTATTCTATCTGATAATGATAGAGTAATTGATGATACAAATAATTTTGAAACAACGAAATCTAAAAAAATGGGGAAAACGAAAGTTACCTATATGAAATGGAGAGTGTTGTAATGAAAAAAGCAGTATACCCAGGAAGTTTTGATCCAATAACGTATGGTCATATGGATATCGCAAAAAGAGCACTAAAAGTGTTTGATAAATTAGTTATTCTAGTGAGTGAGAACCCGAATAAAGCGGGATTGTTTACAGCGATTGAAAAGAAATCATTGATCGAACGTGCACTGGAAGAACATATTGATAATATTGAAGTGATCATCTCACATGATTTAACAGTAAACTCTACCAAACGTTTGGGAGCTACACATATCGTAAGGGGATTAAGAGCTGTAACCGATTTTGAGTATGAATTTCAATTAACGCATGCAAACCGAGTACTAGATAAAAGTATCGATAGTGTGTTCTTTATGACAGCACATAAGTATAGTTACTTAAGTAGTACAACTGTGAAGGAAATTGCACAGTTTAAAGGAGAACTATCTCATTTTGTACCTGAATTTGTTAAAAATGAAATTATTAGAAAATTAGATCAAAATAAAGAACAGTAATCAAAATAAGTATATTAGTTTACATTCTATTTATAAAAATGTTAATATAGGAGCAGGTGATAATTATGGATGAAAGAGAAAAATTATTTCAGGAATTAAGAAAACAAAACATAAGAATAACAAAGCAAAGAAGAGCGATTATTGATGTCTTAGAAGGTAAGCATTTAACGATTCAAGATATCTATAACGATTTAAGAAAAAATGGGTACAATAACTTAGGAACAGTGTATAACAACATTGATTTTCTTTTAGAGCACAAAATTGTAACTCAAATCTTTATCAATGGAAAGAAACACTACGATTTAACAATTGATGAATCATCTCATAGTGCAGACTCACACATCCACGTTACTTGTAAAGTAAACAACAACATTATTGAGATTAATGATTCAGATCTATTTGATCAAATCAAAGGAAACCCAATATTCAAAGACTTTTCAGTTAACAAACTACAGTTAGTAGTTGAGGGACAATGTTCTCATTATGAAAAGGAAACGTGTAAAAAAGATGGAGCTTGTTTCATAAAACGTTTAAATAATAGAGTCGATTAGACTCTTTTTTTTTGCAGTAAAACTTATTTAAAAGATTTATTTATAAGTCTATTTAGAAAACTTACAAAATAAATTGATTATAGATAACCACTTATATATAATCGTAAACATAGGAGTGATGAAATGAACATTACAAAGATGAGAAAACTTCAAAAAGGTATTATCGAATCTCTTGGTAGAATAGAGAAACATTTTACTAAAAGATTAATGGATTTGGGGATTTACGAAGGGGCAGACATCATTTTACTAAATGTACTATCAGGAGGAAACTTATACTTAATAGAAGTTGATGATATTGAGATATGTTTACGAAAAGATGACGCATTATTAATTGAGGTAAGTATATGATATATTTACTAGCTGGTAATCCAAACGTAGGGAAAAGTACATTCTTCAATGCAATGACACAATCACATGTTCACGTAGGGAACTATAGTGGTGTTACTGTAGAAAAGCGTGTTCATCACATAAAAAACTATCCAGGGGCAAATTTAGTAGATTTACCTGGAACGTATAATGTATCACCTAATAGTCAAGATGAAGGTGTTGTGACATATTCATTATTAAATGAAAGTTACAAAGGTATTATTAATATTATTGATAGTACACATTTAAAAAGAAACCTTCATTTAAGTATTCAACTACTAGAACTGGGTACACCAACACTTATGGTATTTAATTTAAAGGATGCTTTACGTAATAATGGTTATATCATTGATACTAAAAAAGTAGAGGAATTTTTAAATGTAAATGCAGTTAGTGTTAGTGCACGTGAACGTAACATAGAAGATAGAGATTTAGTTGTTGAAAGTTTAAAAGAGTTACAACCACATAAAGCATTGCATTTAGAATATCCAGCTCCAGTTAAAAAAGGGATCAAAGATATTCATGATTTACTACGACATGATATTTTCCAAGTGAAAAAGAAATGGATTGCTCTTCAGTTATTAGAAGGTAACGAAGGAATATATCAGTATTTAGACTTACATAAAGAAGAAGATATTAGAAAAATAGTCGCACGAGTTGAAAAAGAAATTATTGATCAAGATATGGCGTTAAGTCTTAAAGGAGCCATTTTTAATACTAGAAGAACATTTATTGAAGAATTGATTGAAGATTGTTTGATCCAAGTAGAGGAAAAAGAACATTCAAAATACTTTAATCAAAAAGTAGATAGATTTATTACCCATCCTCTTTATGGGATTCCTCTATTTATGATAAGTATGTTTTTGATTTATCAAATCAGTTTTGGGAATTTCCTAGGACTAGGAAACTTCCTAACAGGTTACTTTGAATTATTCTGGGATGAGATACTAGTTAACTACACATCTCAGTTCTTAGAGGCCATTGGGTTATCTGGGTTCATGTATGGTCTTGTCATTGATGGGATCCTCGCAGGGATCGGTGGAGTTTTAGTATTCTTACCACAGATTGTTGTATTATTCACATTAATCGCAATCTTAGAAGGAACAGGTTATATGGCACGTGTTGCGATAATGATGGACCGTTTCTTGAGTCGATTTGGATTTAATGGAAAGAGCATTGTCCCTATTATCAGTGGATTTGGTTGTACTGTGCCAGCGATTATGGCAACACGTACAATCGCAGATAAAAGAGAACGTATCTTAACGATACTTACAATACCGTTTATATCATGTAGTGCTAGATTACCAATATATGGATTAATCGTTAGTAAGATATTTGATTCATATCAAGGAGTAGTAATCTTTAGTATCTATTTACTTGGTATCGCAGTGACATTATTAAGTGCAAAACTATTAAACTTAACATACTTTAAAGGAGAGGGAAGTAAGTTCCTACTTGAAGTGCCTCCTTATCGTATGCCGCAAATGAGAACTGTGTTATATCAAGCGCTAGGTAAAGCAAAGCGTTTTGTGAAAAAAGCGGGAACATTTATCCTAATAGGATCAATGATTCTATGGGTATTAGCCAATAATGGATTTGATGGATTCAATGTCAATCCCGATGAATCATTCCTAGCAATGATTGCTGGTGGAATCAAATGGTTGTTTGCTCCTCTTGGATTTGGAACATGGGAAGCAACATCTAGTTTGATCAGTGGGTTCTTAGCAAAAGAAGTAGTAGCATCATCACTTGAAATACTGTTCGCAGGAGATATCGCAGGAGCATTCACTATCGCTAGTGGAATGTCTTATGTTGTATTTGCTTCGCTATATATACCTTGTATTAGTACAGTCGCAACAATTAAAGCAGAAACAGGAAGCACTAAATGGACTTTATTTAGTGTAGTGTATCCGTTTGTTGTAGCGTATTTAGTATCATTACTTGTATTCTGGGTATTACATTATGGATTTG
>NZ_CEXEES010000068.1:0-7525 GCF_982632705.1 Candidatus Izemoplasma sp.
TCCTAGGAATAATACACCTTTCTATGTAGGATATTCAAAAAACAGAGAGACCAGATTCAAACAACACTTGAGAGAGAAAAATACAAGGAATTTCAGAAAGGTAAAATTACTAAATGATTTAGTTTCTTTAGGATTTGATTTTTCAGACATTTGTTTGCTTGAACAAAAAGTGGATACTATTGATGAAGCTAGAGAATTAGAAATTTTAACAATTTCAAAATATGGTAGATTAGATAAAAATGAAGGTACTTTGGTGAACCATACTGATGGTGGAGATGGAACTGCATTACCAGGGAAACTAAATCCTATGTTTGGTAAGGATTCTCCATTCAAAGGAAGACATCACAATAATGAGAGTAAAAAAATGATTAGTGAAGCTCAGAAAAATTATTGGAAAGCAAAATCTGAAGATGAGAAAATAGAGTTGTTACAACCATTGTGGGACAAAGCTGTTGAGGCTAGGTTAGGTTCTACACATTCAGATGAAACAAAAGAAAAAATTAGACAAAAAGCTTTAGGTAGAAAAGCTACAGAAAATGAGAAACAAGTTAGAAAGGAGAGAATGTTAGCAAATCCATCAAATGTGAAACAGTACAAAATAGTATCGCCTGAGGGGAATGAATACTTAGCTACTAATGGATTGAGAAAAGTTTGTGATAGTTTGGATTTAGACCCAGCTGCTGCTAAGTCATTTCAGAGACTTATTAGAAAAGGGTTACACACAGCTAAAATGAAAAGTAGCTGTGTCTATGGATGGGAAGTATTTCTTATTAGTTAGGCATTAGTAAGAACATACTTACTAGCGTCTCTCCACTCTGATGAACCATTGTATGCAGATGCAATTTTTATGATTTTCTCGAATGTTCTCATGTTTAGTTCTGTTGCTTCATATTTGTTCTCATCAATAAATTCAAGAACATCTAACTTGATATCCATGCTAAATTCTGGTAAGATTTTATCAGCAATAGCAGTCATTCTATCAATTCTATCTTGAACAGACATTGTAACATCTACAGATAATGTTCTACCTTTTACAGCACCATCAATTCTATCTAAAGAGATATTAGAGATAAAGATAACTTGGCCTTCAAAGTTGAATGAACTTGGTAAACCATCATCAATAAAACCTTTTGATAACCAACTGATTTTTCTTACAGCATAAGAGTCAAGAGCACCTTTTAAAATGTTAAGAGATGTAGGATCTTTCAATACACTATCACAGTCATCAAAAATAACAACTTTGTCTTTGTTCTCATATAGAGTTGCATATAAAGCTTTTGGAGTTGCATAACCTTTTATGATTATGTAGTCTTCATCTTCTACCAAATTGTTTTTTTCTAAAATCTCTAAAACAGTATGAGACTTTCCTAAACCACTTTGACCACAAATAAGTAATGAACTAGTAATGTTTGATAAAGTCATGTTTGTGAATTTTTCTAAAAATCCAAATCTTTGGTTGATATCAAATTCCGATTGTAATGGACTTGGAGCTTGTGTTTTAGTTACAGGAACATTTAAAATAGAACCGTCAGTTACTAAACTAATTGATGAATTGTCATCTGCTACTTGGTAAGTTTCGTCTTTGATAGTGAATATTTTCATACCATTAACTTCTTTCCAAACTCTAGAGATTTTAGTATTAACACCTTCTTCTCTGAAATACGCTCTGTTACCTTTTACATTTATGAATTCTACCATTTGATAAGTCCTTTTAATTAATAGAAAAGAGTTAAACTCTCTTCTTTTGTACCTATATTATAACATAAGTTGGATTGGAAGTCAAGGGTTTTAGAAAAGAATTTCAAAATTCTTTTTAATCCTGACAGAAGATTTGTGCAGCATCTTTATCCATTGCCTTTTGAGCAAAAAACTCACAAGCAATTTTTGAAATATCAACAACTGATAAGGGCTTGTCTTCCCATGTACCAGTAATAAGTTTTTGTAACTCATCTTGGAATGTTGAATAATTTGTTAAAATCGGGTCTGGAAATTTTGGAATGTCTCCCATCGGGATGAGACAGTTCTGTTTTCCATCCTCAACTAACCATAAACCATTTGAAGGGAAACCTGTAAACTCATATCCTACTTCTTCAAATTCATCATTAACTTTTCTATACATTTGATTAGACATACTCCACCTCCATTTTTGTTGGTACTTCTACATACTCTACTTCTCTAAGCACTCTTATCAGTACCATAAAACCATATCTAACTCTATTCTTGAACCATGTATGATATTTTGTATCTTCTGGGTCGATACCATCAAAATATTTTGCTCTTCGCATTGAACTAAAACATCTATTGATATTATATGAATCTTGATTTCCGAAAATCTTTTCAACTTCATCATAAATTTTATTTTGAAAAGGTTTAAATCCTAACTTACCTTTGAAAATTCTCATCAATGCTTCCATTGCATACTGTTCCATTCTATCAGTAAGTTGCATCATTGCTTCAACATTTGTGAAATCTGCATTAACACAGAACTCATAACTCTTTCTCTCTAATGCCGCTGCTAATGAATCGTGTGTGGCTGTTTGTATCTTTGTATCAATTGTAATCGGTGTCATTTTTTACCCTTTTTATTATAGTGTTATAGTGCTGTTTGAGATGTTATTAAAACTATTCTGTACTTCCTTATCTACATACATATTGAATAACCAATAAGTAGCTAGGAACATTGTGATTGCATCAGTATGGATTTCTGAATCAAAGAAATATTCATCGACCTCAGCATATGGTATTCTTACTACTTCAATATCTTCACTATCTAATCCGCCACCTTCAGACACTTTCATACTTTCATCAACTCTTGCTATGAATGCATATGAATTAGTACCACCAGTTCCTACTGAACTTTTTAAAGACTTTAGTAATAATACATCTTCAGTTGGTACATCATAACCTAACTCTTCTAAGATTTCCTCTTTTGCTATTTGTTGCACATTTGCTTTTTTATCAACAAGACCTGCACATGCTTCAATAACTTCACCATTTTGAGATGCATCATTTACAAGAACAGGAACTCTAACTTGTTTAACTAATAATAACTCTGCTGTTTCAGCATTATCAACTAATACATGCACAGAATCATGAGATTTAATTCTCTCCCATAAGAAAGGCTCTCCATCTCTAGTACATCTTAATAACTCTGTTTTTACAAACTTAGGATTTAAATTATCCTCTACTGATATTACTTCTACTTTTTTCATATTGTTCTCCCTTAATTGTTATGTTATATTATATCAAAAACCAGCTTAGAGCTGGTTTAAGCGAAATCTTTTACTTCATTAATAATTTGTAATGAAATAGCTACTGCTTCTGGGTCTTCAAAATCAAAATCCAAGTCTGCTAAATCAGCCATATTGTTTCTCATTTTTCTAATATCTTTATCTGTAGCTCTTGCTGCAAATTTATGAATATCATTAAAATCAATTGAGTCTTCTTCTACTTCAATCATTTGTGCGATACTCTCTAAAAAAGTATCCACATCTTCTGGTAAGTTAGTTAATCTGTTTCCCATAATAAATCCTTCTTATTGAAATATTGGTTGAATATAAGCATTTTGATATGACTCATCATATCCTGCACTTCTAGTGTATGCTGGAAAGTAACTTACTGTTAGAGATACTTTGATTTTTCCATTTGGTGAAACTAAAACACCATCTTCTTGTTCTCTCATACCTAAATCTCTAAGAGTATCTGTTACTTCACTTATTACTCTTTGGTTTTTTTCCTCATAAGTATTTGAAGATGTCAATGGACCTACAGAACCACCAGAAATACCTTTAACTCTTTTACCATCAAAACCTGTATAACATTTTGGTTCATCCCAACCACCAGTTGAAACCTTTACAAATCCATAACCTAATTCTTTTAACGCTTTGTTTATATCTGTTTTAGTCATCTTGTCCACCTTTGTTTTATTGTAGGTATATTATAACATATTTTGTATGTAATGTCAAGGGTTTATGCAGAAATTTTGTCAAAAAGGTCAAAAACATTTTTAACTGCTTTTGCTTTTTTGTGAGATTGAATTCTCTTATTACTTTTATTTGAGAATTTTTTTGTATCATAATCTCTTTGTTTTTGAACTAATCCCATATTAGTGCCTATCTTTTTAATAGTTTCTAAATCTTTCAATCCTATTTTAAGACCTTGGTATATATATGCTTCTGCTGTGAATGTAAGTGTATCACCCCATGAGAATCCCATTAAGTATTTTGTTTCTATCCAGATGTGGTCACGGAATTGATCACCTACTGAATCTGTTACTGTTGATAGAAGTGCACCTTTTTTAGTTGTTTTAACGAATGTTGCTGTAAATGTATCTCTTTTCATAATATATCCTTTTCTTTATTATCACTATTATATAAAGATAGTGTAACAAATATTGTTACACTTTTTCTTTGTATGTTATATTATAATAGGAAAGTGGGATACAGTGAATCCCACTTTTCTTAAAATATTATAATGTCTAAGTGAAACAAAAGGAATTCTATGATATACTTATAATAGGAAAGCCGTTGGAAGTTTCGTGTTATGAATGAATTTCTTGATTTACCTTTCCAAGCTTTTCTAAAATCCCACCTACTGAAATTGTGCCTGTTTGTAATTGTTTGAGTTGTTTTTTGTATTTGTTTACAGTTCTTGAAGATGGCTCAGAAATCTCTTTATTTTTAAGTTTACCAGAAATTTCATTTTTTGGAAAAGAGTGCTCCACAGTGCCCTTACTTGTGTGGATTAAAAACAGATATGACGCTGTATTGGCATTATTGTGTATCCTTAAACCTTCACCGATAAATTCAGCTAAATGTTTTGAATGATTATATGTTAATTCTACTAATTCTGATGGTTGAAACATGATTTCCCCCTTTTTCTTTTATTTATTGAATTTAACATGGCACTTTTGAAAAAAGCTTTATAATAAGTATATAAGGAGTTAAGATATGATTAAGATTTTTATTCAATTATTGCGTTTTACAGATTATGGGGATTTTGTTGATTTATTAGATTATATAGATGAGGTTGTTCGTGTTTGGTATAAGAAGAAGTAGGTTGGTTAATTACCAACTCTACCTGATACTGTTTCTACTCTACCTTTTGGCATTTGCATGGCAATTCGGAGGGCTGCTTTTTTATCTTCCATAATTACTCAATCTCTTCTAAATCTAGTATTATGTAACTAAATGCGATATCTTTTAAATCTGATAGTTTCTCTACAAAATTGATATCGGCTTCCATCGCAATAGTTCTATCGGTTGTATACAATCTAAGCTCGGATACACCAGTAACTTCAGGTAAAGTTAAAACTTCGATAACCTCTGTGTTTGAATCAAATTCTATTTCTGCTAATGACATTTCCTTTTCCTTTTCTTTTGATACCACTATTATAACATAACTTAGTTAATATGTCAAGGGTTTTTTAAAAGAATTTGATAATTTACAAATGAGTGTTACGCTTTTTATGCTTGGATATATGGTGTATAGGACTAATTGTTGAGTGTTGGGTGAAGTTTATTTGTCTGAAAGTTTGGGATTTAGAGGTAAAAAAGGTATAAATAAGAGTAATAAGAGGTAATCTACTAATCGTGGGGATTGGTAGAAACAGTTATGAGAAACTAACTGATGTCCCTCTCAACATAAATTATACAATTCATAAGGAGAAAATTATGAAATACTACACCATCTACAAAACTACTAATTTAATCAACAACAAAATATATATTGGTGCACATGAAACAAACAACATATTAGATGATTATCTTGGTTCTGGTAAATTGGTTAAAAGAGCATTTATGAAATATGGTATTGAAAATTTCAATAAAGAAGTTTTACATGTATTTGAATCTGAAGAGGAAATGTATTCAAAAGAAGCTGAATTAGTTACAGAAGAATTTGTTGCTGATGAATCAAACTACAACATAATGCCTGGTGGATATGGGGGTTTTAGTTATTGTAATTCAAAAGAATCTAGAAGCACCAGAAATCACTCAAATAGTGTTTACCAAGGTGGTTATGCAACAAAGAGATTGTTTGAAGATGAAAAAACAAGATACCAGATGAAACAAATTGTCGAACCTAATAGAATAAAGGCTATAAAAGCTTTAAGAGATAGATATTCAAGTAGTGGTATTTGGACGTTCAATGGTAAAAATCATACAGAGGATACAAAGACTAAAATGAGTAAAACTCACGAATTAAACCATCATCAACAAGGTTCTAAAAATTCACAGTTTGGAACTAAATGGATTTATTCTGAAATTGAAGGTATTGCCAAGAAAATTGATAAAGATGAGTTGGATTTTTGGTTATCAAATGGATGGATATTAGGAAGAAAACCTAAAAATAAATAATGGTACCATGTAGACGATTCGAACGTCTGACCTGAGAATTAGAAGTTCCCTGCTCTATCCAGCTGAGCTAACACGGCTTATAAGTGGTGCGAATGGTCGGAATCGAACCGACACGTCCTATTGGACATAAGATTTTAAGTCTCACGCGTCTACCAGTTCCGCCACACTCGCATGTATTTAAAATGATTTCTCATTCATGGTAAATAAAATACAGTTACCAAACCGAGGTAAGATAACTGATAACCCAACACCGATAACCATCGGTAGAGTATCCAGGATTTCAACACTCTATCAACCCACCTAGATGGGATGAACACAATGTTCAAATGCTGTACATCAAAAAAAAGATAGCGCTTCCAAATTACTCTGAAACTCTTATCTCCATAACCACTAAGGGTCTCAATCGGACTATCTTTCTTTATAAGTAATTATACAAAATCTTTCCTTAGAAAGAGTTTAAATTACTAAAAGTTTATTTTTCCATATAAAGGGTGTTGATAATCTGGTTTCTCACAAGCAGTGAAACTCAAAGCTGATATTACCAAAACTATCGATAAAATTATTTTTTTCATATTATTCTCTTTTCTTTTTAATTTCTCAATGGATGGGGTAGAGGGATTCGAACCCCCGAATGCTAGTACCAAAAACTAGTGCCTTACCGCTTGGCGATACCCCAAAATGTCCGCCGCGAGTATATCCAACTCGACTACAAAAACAGCTTTCTCATAAACCGTTTAAGAGTATATCAGATTGTTTCTTAACTATTTCGGAATGAGAGTCCTCATAGTTTTACCTTAACAAGCTCGACGGTATAAAAATTCCTAAGAATACTTATATCGTTGAGTTTTCGAGATGGTGTGATTCATCTCTATTTCTAATGTTTTATAATGTGCCATTTGAAGTAGTAAAAACATATGTATTATATATTTTAAGTCCGCAATACACTAGCGAAATCTTACTATACTTTATACTCACTAAGTTAAGAGTAATACTTATGGTAGTATCAACCATATCAAATGACACACTCATCTGATATATACTATTTATAGTAATTGTATAGATTAAATGAGATTGGTAGTCCTAACAAGATTTGAACTTGTGACCTCTCCGTTATCAGCGGAACACTCTAACCAACTGAGCTACAGGACTATATATATGGCGCGGTGGAC
>NZ_CEXEES010000069.1:0-7341 GCF_982632705.1 Candidatus Izemoplasma sp.
TTTGCTTTAAAATGGCATTCCGGGAGGGATTCGAACCCCCGGCCGACGCCTTAGAAGGTCGGTAGTCTATTGAATAGTAAAAAAACTTACACAAAATGTGTAAGTTCAAATTATTTTTCTAGTACGATGACACCTGCACAATGTGAGGTTTCTGCATATGATACTTTATATATATCATATAGGTTTTTTCTATAATCATCTTGTGTTGGATAATGTTCATCTGTGTCCCAGATTTCTTTGTATCTTTTCTCTAACTGTTTTAATTCCTGAGGTGATTTACGCATAACATCTCCTATGATAATAACTCCGCCCTTTTTAAGCTTGTAGTCTAGTAATCTCAGTAAACTGTATTGCTGAAAAGCCGATAAGTGATGTATTGCATATGAGAATATAAAACAATCTATTGAATTATTATTCATGTACTGTACAGACGATTTAAAGTCTGTATTGATGAATTTCGCATTTGGCATTAAGGCAAATGCATGATCTATCATTTTGGTTGAGAAATCAACTCCAATGATGAAATGACCTTTGTCGTATAGTTGTTTTGATAAAACACCTGTCCCGATTCCCATTTCTACTACTGTGTTAAGTTTGTTTTCATGTACGTAATCAGTGATTAGTTTTAGTGTTTCTTTATATCCACAAAACGGATAATCATTGTTTATGTATGTGTTTTTCACATCTTTATTGTAGGTCTCTGCCCACTCGTTAAATAATTTTTTCTTGTCCCTAAGCATGTGTTTCTCCTTAAATCTTTTATCCCCTGGTAATATTGATATCCTGTTTGCATTAAATTGATTATAACATTTCTTAATCAAATAAAAAAGAGACAGTTTTGTCTCTTTTTGGATTTATTTGTATATTACTTTATATTATATGCTTTAAAATGCTGCATCGCGTTGTGATGATTACAATCTACACCACTGTTGAATGATAGATTTGTAAAGACTGTTTCTAAATCCATTTTAGCATTATCAAAGATATATCTATGAACTTTTGATGTGATATCTTTTGCGAATGTATATCCCTCTTCTACTAAATCATAGACTGATTTAGTAAATGCTTCATTTGTTACTGGATGATGCCATGTCTTGTGTTCTAGGTTTAAGTAATCATAGTTCTTAATATGATTGAACATGGAAACATCTTTTATGAATAGATCCTGTTTTAAGAATAGATCTGCGATTTTATAGAATTGCTTTTTGATTCCAAATGGATCATAGAGCATATGTTTTACATTTTTATACATTGTTTTGACAGAACGTTTAAACATAAAGGCTCCATTATCTTTCCCGTATGTTTGTTTTAAGGTATACCCCATAATGTCTGCGACTTCTTGCGGCATATGTCCTGTCAGAAACTGTGTTTTATGTAGTTTTAGTTTATGAGCTTTCTTTTTCGTATCCTCTTCAATAATGACGCAATCTACACTACGTTCAAATTGAAGATGAAGTCCTTTGTAGATATCTGTTTCAGGCTTGTTTTTTTTGTATTCACCAACGTTATAATAAATATAAGGGTGAATACTAACATCTAATGCGTAATGCGTTAAGAAGCCAATTAAATATGAGTATGTTTCTTTGGTTAAATGTTGTTTGACGTAATGAACCATGTTGATTAATAACATTTGTGTGTTTGTGTCGTGAGTACGACTACAGAAGTATGAATAATCTTTGCTGTCTTTACCAAGCACAATATAACATAGTGGATCTGGACCTTGCGCTCCCATGAATACCAATTCTTTGTTGAAGTCGTAATCAATTTCATTGATTACTCTTTTGGCTAGTTTTGTGTGTGAATATATATCAGCCATTTTTTAATTCAACAAGCTTTTCTTTAAAGTATTCAGGTAATTCGGATTTAAACTCCATGTATTCTTCTGTCGTTGGGTGGATAAATCCTAACGTTTGTGCGTGTAAATATTGTCCAAATTCTGTATCTGTTTTACGTTTACCGTATTTACTGTCTCCAAAGATTGGGTAACCGATATAAAGCATATGAACACGGATTTGATGTGTTCTACCTGTTTCTAAGACACATTCAACTAGGGTATGTTTTTCAAAACGATCTAGTACTTTGAAGTTTGTGACTGCGACTTTTCCGTTTTCAACACATTTCATTTTTTGTCTGTTTTTAGGATCTCTACCAATAGGTGCGTTTACTTTACCTAAGTTGTGAGGGATAACTCCTTCTACTAAGGCAATGTATTTACGTGTTACTGTTTTTAGTCTTAGTTGTTCTCCTAAATGTTCTAACGCTTTTGGGTTTTTAGCAACCATTAGTAATCCTGATGTTTCTTTATCAATTCTATGTACAATCCCAGGTCTTATTTCCCCTTTGATTGCTTGTAAGTCTTTTACATGATGCAGTAATGCATTTACCATTGTCCCTGAATAGTTACCAGCTCCAGGATGCACAACCATGTTGTAGTCTTTATCGACTACTAACATATCGTTATCTTGATATACGATGTTTAAAGGAATGTCTTCTGGCACTACATCTGTGACTGTTTCTTCAAACGCAGTGATTTTTATGACATCATCTCTTTTTACTTTGTAGTTATTTTTAGTTGGTTTATCATTAATGATTATGTTTTCAGATTTCACCATTGCTTGTACTGTTGCACGTGATTCTCCTAACATAATAGTTAGATATTTATCTAATCTATTTAAGTGGTTCTCTTCTGATACGATTATTGTTTTTTCCATTTTAACACGTCCTCTAATAAGATATCAATCGCGAACATTGTTACTCCCACAACAAGACAGATATCTGCGATGTTGAAGATTGGGAAATCAATAAAGTCAAAACGTATAAAGTCTGTGACTCTTTGATGGAATAAACGATCAATAAAGTTTCCGATTGCTCCTGCAATCATTAATAATACACCATATGTGTATAATTTTTTAGTTTGTAAGTTGATATCTTTTAATAAGAAATAGAATAGAACAAATGATCCTAGTGTTATCACATAGAATATCATCATTTGGCCAAATAATAGTCCCCAAGCTCCACCTTCATTAAAATTAAATGTGAATGATATTAATCCAGGGATTATTTTGATAGCGGGTGTTGCGCAATACGTTGCCGTATCATGACATACTTCTAAGATGTCTCTTCCACCGTAGTGGTTTAATATCATTAGTTTTGACACTTGGTCTAATAAAATAAGTCCAAGTATTATACTAATCGATATGATCATTTGTTTTTTCATAATGCACCTCTTTTATGATATTAATACAAATACTATTGTCATTACTGCCATTATTACAACAGAGTAAATCATTGTTAGTAAGTATTTTATGTTTTGAAAATGAATGTATTCTGTCTTTTTGTATGTTAGTAATGTTTCGACAAAGTATGTCTTAGCTAAGTAACTAAGTAATACCAATACAACATATAATAATATTAATCCTGGTACTAAGAAACGTACCATCATTGGAATGATGTTTATAAAGACAATGACTGCCACTCCTCCTGTTATTACGAAGAAATAAAAATCAACTATTAATGCTTTTAAAAACTGTTTGAATGAGTAGAATAAGAATAAGCTTTTGATTGAGTTATATTGTTCTTTATTCATAAGTATCACCATAATTCTCTAAAAACTCAACTGCCTCAGCAAATGTTGAAACACCAACTACGATCATATCGGTGTTGAATTCTTCTAATACTGAGAGAGCTTCAATGTAGTTATCATAGTCCTCATCGTTTAGATGAGGGGCAAAGAATACATCAATATCATTTGATATTGCTGTAATTATTTTTTGTCTCATGCTTCCAATATATCCTACATTACCGTGAACATCTATTGTTCCTGTTCCGGCAATCTTTAATCCGTTTGTATAGTCAAACTCGGTAAGTTCGTTGAAGATGTATAACGTTTGTAGTAAGCCCCCACTTGGACCTTGGGTTCCTGTTCTAGTGATTGAGTATTCAACATCACTTTCTACTATTTCACTTAAGATATCAATGTATAACCCAAATGAACAAGTTCCTTCTGGGTTTGTTTGATCAACTAGGTTTCTAGTGATTGTGAATGTATGATTTGTATCATTTCGTTCAATTACGATTTCAGCAGAATCATAACACGCTGTACCTGTCAGTTCTTCATAGTAATCGGTGCTGTTGTTCACAGAAATGATTCTATCTCCTACTTCTAGTGTGTTGTCAGTCATATGTGCGTACGTTAAATAGACAGTATCATATGAATCATATGTGATATCTAGTCCTGCGTTTTCTATTGCGACGATTAACGCTGTTGATAATGAATCATCTTTTTGAAGATATCCCATTACGGTTAAATCTTCTAAATCAATTCCCTCATATCCTCTAGGGAAATCTCTTATTTCAACTTTAGCCATCATTTTCCCAGTAAAGTACTGAAGTATAGATACTTTATCCATTACGATAACAGATGTTGTGTGAAATGAACCAGATGCATTGTAATCTGTTTCGATTGTTAAGAATTGATCAACATTATCATTGTACCCAGGAGCACTGAACGAGTAATCTACACGAACTGTACCTACTACTAACATAAACCCAAAGAAGATAGTTAATAACGAAAATAGAATTCTATGTTGTTTAAGTGTTTGTATCATTCTTAATTAGTATATCTTCTAGTTTCATTTGTCTTGATTCAACTCCAGCGCTTTCAAACATACGTCTTGAAGCAACAAATGATTCTTTTTCATGATATTTATCTTCTAGGTAAACAACTTCTCTGATTCCTGATTGTACTATAAGCTTCGCACACTCATTACATGGAAATAATGTCACATATAATGTGGCATCATCTAGTGGAACGGTTGCGTTTAATATTGCGTTTGGTTCTGCGTGTACTACATATGGATATTTACTGTCTAACCAATCTCCATCTTTATCCCATGGGAAGTTATCATCATCGACACCACGAGGAAATCCGTTGTATCCAATCCCAATGATTCTTCTTCGATCATTGACAATACAAGCTCCGACTTGTGTTATTGGGTCTTTTGATCTCATTGCGCTTAGTTTCGCAACTCCCATAAAGTACTGATCCCATGTTATATAATTTTCTCTTTTCATAGTACCCTCCTATAAGCTGTGTAATTCCTTTGAAATTAAACTAGCTACCTTACAGTTATTATATACTAATTTGATGTTAGTCTCTAATGATTTACCTTTGGTAAGTTCAACAACTTTACCAAGTAGGTAAGGTGTTGTTTCTTTTCCTTTGATTCCTAGCTCTTCCATTTCGATGATTGCGTTTTTGATTGCTTCGTCGATTAACTCTTTTTTCATTGAATACTCAACTGGAACTGGGTTAGCGATAAGCATTCCCCCACGTAAATTTAGTAATTGTTTTGTGTGATATACAGATGCGATTTCAAGAGGTGTATCGATTCTAAAGTTTACTTTAAAATCTGATTCTCTACTATAGAATGCCGGTAACATATCTGTTTGATATCCGATTACTTCTACACCTTTTGTTTCTAAGTATTCCAGTGTTAATCCAATATCTAGGATACTTTTAGCACCTGCTGAAACGACTATAACGTTTGTTTCAGATAGTTCTTCTAAGTCCGCACTGATATCCATTGTGTTTTCAGCACCACGGTGAACTCCACCGATTCCACCAGTTGCGAATACTGAGATATCTGCAAGGGCAGCGATAAACATTGTCGCAGACACTGTAGTTGCTCCATCTATTTTGTTTGCGACATTATATGCGATATCACGGCGTGATGTTTTTGTTATTTTTAATCCTGTTTTACCAAAGTAATCAAGTTCTTCAGGACTTAATCCTATTTTTAATTTCCCACCGATTATAGCGATTGTTGCTGGTACACAACCATTGTCTCTAACGATTTGCTCACAGTTTTTAGCTGTTTCTACGTTTTGAGGATATGGCATACCATGCGATATAATTGTGCTTTCTAATGCAACAATTGGTAGATTGTTGTCTATAGCGTTTTGTACTTCTTTACTGTACTCGATAAATTGTTTCATAATTCTTCACCTTTTCATATGTTAGTTCTTTATTAGTAGCGTCGTCGCTTAATAAAGTGATATATGCTACTTTTTTAGCGTAATCAATTGATTCTTTGATTGATTTATCTAAGGATACACCTTTGATAAATCCAGAGATGAATCCATCTCCTGCCCCTGATGCGTTAACGATTGTCTCGCAAGGGATTGTTTTAAAGCTTGTGACGTTCTTATCTACGACAGTTATGTCTTTATCTTGATTTGTGATTATAACTGTATTAGCGTTTAATTTTTGTAGTTCTTTTATTTGGTTCTCTAATGTATCTTCTTTTGTTAGTTCAATACATTCAATGTGATTTAGTTTTACGTAATCTATTTTATGTAGAATAGATTGTAGTTTATGGACTTTGTGCGCAGATACTGCGTCCATAATGATTGTTTTATTGTGATTGTTTACGATGTGTTTGATTGTGTCTTCTGTCAAGTTATTGTCAATCACTAAAATATCAAATGAATTGATGTAATCTTTGTGTTTGATCATGAACTCTGTGTTTAGCTCTTCTACAATCTTCATATCGTTCAGACCTAGGAATAAGTCATTGTCTTTATCTAAGATACCGATATAGACACTGTTTACGTGATCACATACTTTTGAGTGGGTTGTTTTGATTCCCATTTCCTCTAATGAATTTTGTGCTTGTGTACTAAAGATATCATTCCCAAAGACTGTTAGAAATGAGATATCACAGTCCAATCGTTTGATGTTTTCTGCGATGTTTCTTCCAACTCCACCAAAACTGAACTTGATGTCTGTGATATTAGAATCGTGTAGGTTATAGTCTTGTTTATTGTGGGTAAATATATCGATGTTTTGTGCACCGATGACTAGTATTTTAGACATTTTTATGACTGTCTAAGTTTACGTGACAGTACCCGTTTTTATTTTTATCTAAATAATCTTGGTGATACTCCTCAGCGCTAAAGAATGGTAGTTCTGTCTTTAGTTCAATAGCGATTGGTCTTTTGTACTGTGGTTGTTTCTTATTGAAATAGGTATTGATAATTTCAAGTTCAGAATCGTTATAGTTATAAATACCAGAACGGTATTGAACTCCGATGTCTGGTCCTTGTTTGTTGATAGATGTAGGATCAATGATGTTGAATAAGTGATCTAGTAATTTGTTTAATTCAATCTCTTCATTATTGTATTCAATCAGTACTGCTTCAGCGTGTCCGCTTCCACTGCATACTTCTTGATACGTTGTTTCACCGTTTCCAGCGATATATCCAGTTTCTGTTTTATATACTCCTGTTAGTTGTTTAAAGTAGGCTTCTACTCCCCAAAAGCATCCACCTGCGAATACG
>NZ_CEXEES010000070.1:0-3249 GCF_982632705.1 Candidatus Izemoplasma sp.
TTATTAGAAGTGGAGCATGGGAAGCTGGGTTTAATAACGAGAATTTATACTCATTAGTGAATCAAAGTTCATACACATCAGAAGTATACCAAATTGACGGTACCACGCATTACGATTTTGCAATGGTGTATATGTATTCACCGTTAACAAAATATATTGGATTCACTGGTGATGTCGAAAGTGAATATCTAACGGATATACTAAAAAGTATGATCACAGACTTTTTTGAAGAGACACTTAAAGATAATCCAAACAGCTCAATTGATCCCGGTGTTTGGGAAGAAGTAATTGAGGTTGTAACTGAATAAAAGTGAACAGTGTACCATATATTGACGTATCACATATTTTTTTAATACAAAGCTAAGAGGAATCTCTCTTAGCTTTTTATATGAATATTATGGAATTTAAATCTTTGTTTGACATATCAACCAATAAGGTGTAAAATTACACTATAGTGTAAAAATACACTTTTAAAAGGAGCGGATATTATGAACAAAATAGAGTTTTGTAGGAACGTACAAAATATACTAATAGATGTAAGAAAAAGTTCAGGAATGACATTAGATGAAATGGCTTTAACTATTGGAGTAAGTAAAAAGACTCTAATCCAAATTGAGAAAAAGAGAAATCTACTAAAATGGACAGAAGCAGTTACGTTTGTTTCTATATTTAATAGACATGAAGTTGTACAATCAATATTTGGAGATGAAGTAATTGAAATCTTACAATCAATTGCGATTCACAAATCACCTAGAAGACAGTTAAAGACTCTTGGTGGTGAAGCATGGTGGAAAACAATGAAATCTCAAGATGGATTCAGATTACAACAACATAAAATATCAAGACATTACAGGGTTTTAGACAATGAGAACTATAGAACATACTTCACATATTCTAAAACAGATGCTATCAAAGAGTTTGAGAACTATTTCGGTAAGAACAATGAATAAGAGTGTTATTGGTTATAGCTTATTAGCTATTATTGCAATTGTTGTATTAGAAAAAGTATTTGGATTTGATTACATTCCAAAACAGATATTAAGAATATCCTTATTCTTGATCATCCCTATGATTGGAATATATGTATTAAGGAAATCTAATATAAAAAAAGAAATTAGATACCAAAAACCAACATTAAAAGAATTAAGAGTACCCCTACTAATAGGTATAGTAATCTTTATTGGTACTCTTGGAGGATACTTCGTATTTCAATTTATGTTTGAAGCCGAAGGTGTCATTGAAGGTGCACAGAAACTAGGTATAACACCAGGTAATGTATTAATCTGGGGATTCTATTTATCATTCATTAACTCATTAGTAGAAGAATTCTTCTTTAGAGGATATATCTTTTTCTCTCTTGAGAAGAGAAGTTATACGTTGGCAGTGATTGTTTCAGGTTTATTATGGGCAATTTATCACGTTGTTATATTTGATACGATATTCGAGTTGTATACAATGGTATTCACAATAATAGGGTTGTTTATTATTGGTGTCTTACTTGCCTATATTAATAGATATGGAAAAAGCTTTATCAATTCTTGGATCGTTCATATCTTTGCAGATATCGCAGTAGTAATTATTGTTTTATATATGTACACACTTGTTTAGAAACAAATGTTTGAAGCGGAAGGGTGAAGTAAATGCAACTAAAAAGAGTAGTAAGTGAATATTTAATAGAGAATAAAAAAGTAACGCAATTCTATATAATAGGTATAAGTATATTCTATCTACTTAATTTCTTGTTTTTTAGAAAGTCAGTAGATGCACCAGTTGATGTAATTTTTTCAGTGATTTTCATTATGTTCATACCTGGATTGATATCGTTTATTACAATACTAAGAAGTGAACTAGTCTTGTCATCAAATAAAGATTATCTTAAGGTTATAATGATACATTGTCTAATACCAATTTTAATAAGTGTAGTATTCGCATTAACGTACGAACTATTTCGGATTTATCATATGCCAATGATTCAGTGGATTTTATTACATGCATTAGCATTTCCTGTAATGTTCATTGGAATCACACTAGGGTTCGAGATCAAGAGTGGATTTGAGAATTTATTGAGAAAAATCATAATCGTATTTGTAATTTTATTAACTTACTATATTTTGACTATGAGTTTTAGTACTTATGAACTTCGACATTACAGTTTTGTAGTTAATATTTCGTTCATATACATACTTCCTATTTATTTACTATTATTTCCATATAGGAAGAAGATGTTATACTAACATAATGTAAAAAGTTACAAAGAAGGTACTTTCCAAAAAGAAAGTACCTTTTTAAATCTTTTAAATCAGAAAAACTATAAACAATAAATAACAACTTTACTAAATCGTTTTCGCAATTTATAATTATAATGCACGTATTACGTAGAGGAGATATATATATATGAAGAAAATATTAAGCGTATTACTAATTCTAGTTAGTGTAATCACTATGGCTGGATGTAATACTGAAGAAGAACCACCTGTTGTAACTGAAGATACAACAGTGATAACTGTAACATCAGATGCAGTAAACCAAATTGAGTTAGGTGCTGACGCGCCAGATTTTACAACTTGGTTTGAAATTGAAAATAGCATTTTAGGTGACATAGTTGTAGATAACAACCTAATATCATCAACATTACCTATTACAGATGGAAAAGTATCTGAAGTAGGTACATTCCAAGTAATCATTACATATATTGATGTTAATAATGTAAGTTACTCAGAAATACTAACTATCAATGTAGAAGATAATACAATGGTGGAATGGGATTTCATTACTTATATGAATAATAATCCTTCGTTTGTTAAGTATGGTGACAGTGATGTTGTTGTAACGAACAAAATGGAAGATGGTTATCCTATATTAGAAGTAGATGTGACTAAATCAAATAATACTGATTGGGAATACTTAATTGGGACTGATGGTTTATCATTTATGTCAGGAAACACATATACATATACAATTATAGCTAAAACTGAAGTAGTTGGTGGAAGAGAGATTGGGGTTTCATTTGAAAACGAAAATCATAGTAGACTTAATCATAGTGTTCACACTCTGACTTCAGAATACCAAACATTTACTGGTTCAGTTGTAGTGGCATCTGATACTGATGGAGGAAAATTAAATGTCTTCCTAGGTGATTTAACACAAGATGAAACTGGAATTGTTATTTTTAAAGAAATTAGAATCGTTGAATCAACGACTGTAATTGATGGATTAGATAATCCAGGAGAAGCAGTATGGACTGCGCCT
>NZ_CEXEES010000070.1:3259-7122 GCF_982632705.1 Candidatus Izemoplasma sp.
TGGATTCATTTGTTGAGAATTTAATTGATACAATGACAGTAGAAGAAAAAATCGGACAAATGTTACAAGGGGAACGTTCAAGTGTATCTGTTGATGATATTAAGAACTATAACCTTGGATCTGTACTAAACGGTGGAGGTTCAATCCCTGGGGATGACATCGCTGATTGGTATAGAATGTATTTATTATATCAACACGGTGCTGAAGATAGCTCTTCAGGAATTCCAATCATATTTGGGACAGACGCTGTACACGGAAATAATAACTTATTAAACGCAACACTATTCCCACATAATATCGGATTAGGTGCAGCAAACGATGCTGATCTTATGAGAAGAATTGGTGAAGTAACAGCAATAGAAACAAGATTAACAGGTATTTCATGGACATTTGCTCCTGCTGTTAGCATCGCTCAAGATGCTAGATGGGGTAGAACATATGAAAGTTTATCAGAGAATACTGATTTAGTTTCAGGATTAGTAGGATCTTATATTGATGGACTACAAGCAGCGGGACTTAGTGCTTGCGCAAAACACTTTATTGGTGATGGTGGAACTCAATATGGGAATGATCAAGGTAACGTAGTCATATCTGATCAAGAAATCAGAGATTTACATTTACCTCCATACCAAGAAGCAATAGATGCAGATGTTGATACCATCATGATTTCATACTCTTCAATAAGAGGAATGAAAATGCATGGTAATGAATACTGGATTCAAACAATACTAAAAGATGAAATGGGATTTGAAGGATTCATCATATCAGATTATGATGCAATCCATCAATTACCAGGTTCTCACTATAATCAAGTTATAGATTCAATTAATGCTGGTGTTGACATGTTAATGGAACCTCATGACTGGAGACAAGCTTATGACGATTTATTAGCTGGGTATAACAATGGTGATTTAACTATGGAACGTATCGATGATGCCGTTCGTAGAATATTAACTGTAAAATACAAACGTGGTTTATTCACAGACGATATTTTCAGATATCAACCAGAATTACTAGCAACAGAAGATCATTTAGCTATTGCTAGAGAAGCTGTTAGAAAATCACTTGTATTACTTCAAAATGATAATGATTCATTACCTTTAAATAAAAGTGAAAAAATCGCAATCATTGGACCAGGGGCAGACGACATTGGATTACTACTAGGTGGTTGGTCTCTAGGATGGCAAGGTGCAGTTGATCCTGATAATTCATCATCAGCTGGATTCGGACAATATAGAAAAGACGCAAGAGTAACTTCTATTTATGATGGGTTCACAGAAGCATTACTTGGTGAAACAGGTACATTAGTGACTGATATTAATGATGCAGATACAGTAATCGTAGTACTTGCTGAATCACCGTACGCTGAATATCATGGTGATGATGGTAATCTATCAGTAATTAATGGAAACAACGCTCATCCAGGAAATGCTGCAGCTATACAACAAGCACAAGCTGCAAAAGCACAAGGTAAAAACGTAGTTGGTATATTATTATCAGGTCGTCCTTTATTAATCGACGACATCCTAATTCACTTTGATTCATTTGTAGCTGCTTGGTTACCAGGTAGTGAAGGTGGAAATGGTATTGCTGATGTATTACTTGGAGACTTTGATTTTACAGGTAAAACTCCATTCGTATGGTACATGGATTCATCTCAATTTGGAACAAACTCAAATGATCCAGATTATGATCCTAATGATTATTTATTCCCATACGGATTTGGATTAACATATACAGACTAAACGTATCATCAATAAAAGTGGATTACATTCGTGATCCACTTTTTAATTGCGAATAGAAATATTACATATCACATTAATACAATTGTTTAACATGAAATGATACAATGAGTATATAAGAGAGGTAAAATTATGGAAATAACAAACGAAAGATTAATATTTATAGTTTTCTGGATAGTGCTAATGCTTATATATTTACTTGGTGATGTTCTAAGAATATTCGCAGGAGATTTTGTGGGTGGAGAAATTGATGGAACACCAGTATCACAATCAATGTGGTTTATGGTCGCAGTGATAATGCTTATACCTATATTGATGGTGGTCTTAAATATGTTAGTACCAGTACCTGTAATGAAATGGATAAATATATCAGTAGCGATAGGGTTCTTCTTATTTAATCTCGCTGGAATCGCTGGGTACAAACCATATGATCAATTTTTACTAGGAGTTAGTTTTATTGTTAATTTTTTGATAGTATATTATGCGTGGATGCTATGACAAATTGAGAAATTGATACATCAATAGATTTAAGATTTAACATAAATTAAGAAAACCGATTAGGTCTTCTTTTTTCTTTATAACCAAATTACTTATTACAAAATAATAAAGAAAATAATGAAAGTAAAAATTGATGTAAAATACCTTGATTTTCAAAGTGTAAGTGTTACAATAAAAATTGGTTTGAAAATCAATCTATATAGGAGTTTACTATGGTAAAAATTACAGAAACAGCTCTTCGAGATGGTCATCAATCTTTGATGGCGACTCGTCTTAAGACAAAGGAAATTTTAGACATTGTAGAAACAATGGATCAAGTAGGGTATCACGCACTTGAAGTATGGGGTGGGGCAACATTTGATTCTTGCTTACGCTTTTTAAATGAGGATCCATGGGAACGACTTAGAGAGATAAGAAAACGTGTAAAAAACACAAAATTGCAAATGCTGTTAAGAGGTCAAAACTTATTAGGATATAAACATTATCCCGATGATGTTGTAGAATTGTTCATTAAGAAGTCAATAGAAAATGGAATTGACATCATACGTATTTTTGATGCGCTGAACGATGTAAGAAACTTAAAAACGTCAATTGATGCTACCAAGAAATATGGTGGGCATTGTCAAGTTGCCATTTCATATACAACAAGTGATGTTCATACAATAGACTATTATGTGGACCTTGCAATTGAAATGACCAATATGGGCGCAGATTCAATATGTATCAAGGACATGGCAGGTGTATTATTGCCAATGACAGCATATGAATTAGTCACGAAACTGAAACATAATATTGACATACCAATAGAACTCCATACTCATCAAACCAGTGGTACAGGATCAATGTGTTATTTAAAAGCTATTGAAGCTGGAGTTGACATAATTGATACAGCCATTAGTCCACTATCTGGTGGAACTAGTCAACCAGCAACTGAGTCATTTGTTTATTCACTTGATCATTCAAAATACAAAACAAACATCAATATTGATGCACTAAATAAAGTAACTGAATACTTCATAAATATTCGTAATAAATATGTTGATGAAGGGGTCTTAAACCCAAAAGCATTAATGACAAATCCTGATATCTTAAAGTATCAAGTTCCAGGCGGAATGCTTTCAAACTTAATGACACAAATGGAAGAACAAGGTGCCTTCCATTTATATGAAGAAGTACTGAAAGAAGTACCAAGAGTCCGTATGGATTTAGGATATCCACCACTTGTGACACCAATCTCACAAATGGTAGGTACACAAGCAGTAATGAATGTAATGACAAAAGAAAGATATAAAGTAATTCCCTCTGAGATAAAAGACTATGTTAAAGGACTTTATGGGAAAGCTCCAATAGACATATGTGTTCAAATAAAACAAATCATTATTGGTGATGAAGATGTTATCACACATCGTCCTGCAGACGACTTAGATGATCTACTTCCAATATTACGAGAGAAATATAAAAACCTTGTTGAAACTGATGAAGACTTACTATCATGTGCTTTATTCCCGAAAACTGCAGTTCCTTTTATTAAAAGCAGAACGATTACTTCATCAAATGAACCAGAAATTATAGAAATCAATCTTTACACAGAATAGGTGATAATATGAATATAACTTTTCCAGA
>NZ_CEXEES010000071.1:0-7013 GCF_982632705.1 Candidatus Izemoplasma sp.
ATGGTACCTAGGGCCGGAGTCGAACCGGCACGTCATTGCTGACATTGGATTTTAAGTCCAACGCGTCTACCAATTCCGCCACCCAGGCATAAATGGTGACCCGCAGAGGATTCGAACCTCTGACCCTCTGATTAAAAGTCAGATGCTCTACCAACTGAGCTAGCGGGTCTAAAACTTGGTATTCGTTTGTTGAAAAATAATAATGGTGCCGGAATCAGGAATTGAACCCGAGACCTACTGATTACAAGTCAGTTGCTCTACCTGCTGAGCTATTCCGGCAATAAATGGTGGAGAATACTGGGCTCGAACCAGTGACCCCTTGCTTGTAAGGCAAGTGCTCTCCCAACTGAGCTAATCCTCCATATGGTGGAGCCTAGCGGGATCGAACCGCTGACCTCCTGCGTGCAAGGCAGGCGCTCTCCCAGCTGAGCTAAGGCCCCATATGTTTGGGTATATAATGGGTTTAAAATTTTAAAATGGTGGGCCTAAATGGATTTGAACCATCGACCTCACGCTTATCAGGCGTGCGCTCTAACCAACTGAGCTATAGGCCCCAATCTAAAAACAATAGTGCGTTAATTATTCTACTATCTAAACGTAATGTTGTCAACATATTTTAGTTTATTTTTGTAAAGTTTATGAGTTAAATGTTTATATGGCTGGGCTAGAAGGATTCGAACCTTCGATATCGGAGTCAAAGTCCGGTGCCTTAACCACTTGGCCATAGCCCAATAAATGGTGGGAGGGGACGGATTTGAACCGCCGAACCCTAGGGAACAGAGTTACAGTCTGTCGCGTTTAACCACTTCGCTACCCGCCCACGAAAACGTGCAAATATTATTCTATACTAATGAATTGTAAAAAGCAAGTTATTTTTTTACTGGATATTTCACTGCATTTTTAACTAGTTTTTCTTGAATGATTTTTTCAATATCAAACCCTAAATCATACGCCATTGCAATTGAGTAAATTATAACATCTGCCAACTCTTCTTTTACATTCTCTAAATCAGCATGTTCCGGACCCCATTGATAATTTTCTAACAACTCTGCAGCTTCAATTATAATCGATTTTGCAAGGTTCTCAGGTTTATCATTAATTTCCCAACCTCTTTCGTTTCTAAAGTCTATAATACTTTGTACTATCTTATCCATAAAAACCACTCCTAAAGGATATTTTACGCTATAAATGGGAATCTAATTCCCATTTATCTTCTTAATTCTCTTAATCAGTGTAGGTCTATCAATCATTACGACTCTTTCACAACCTAAACACTTTAATTTAACATCTGAACCAACTCTAATTACTTCCCAACGATTCTCTCCACACGGATGTCCCTTTTTAAGAATCAAAACATCTCCTAGTTTTAAGTTAGTCATTTACAATAACCATATGTGGGAATGGTATTTCTATATTATTATTATTTAAATACGTAACGACTGCTTGTTTAATTTCTCTTTGCACAGAATAATGTTCTTGAGGATTTGTTTTCGCAATCATTAAACAGTTAATACTACTATCTGCTAATTCATTCACACCTAAGAAATTAGGAGCTTCAACCATACCTGGGAATTTAGTACCGATCTCTTCAACGAAAGTCGCCATTAATTCTTTTAACTTTCCAAGATCTGTGTCATACGCTACACCAAACTCGATAATTGCTACACTATTATCTTTTGAAAAGTTAATCAGGCTTCTGATATCACCGTTGTTCACAGTTTTAACTTCACCTTTCCAGTTTTTAATAGTTGTAGTTCTTAATCCAAGTGAAATAACATTCCCTTTGAATCCATGAATCTCTACAACATCATTCACATCAAATGAACCTTCAAATATAATAAAGAATCCAGATATAAAATCTTTAACTATTTCTTGAGCTCCAAACCCAATTGCTAATCCGATGACACCCGCAGATGCGATAAACGGAGTAACATCAATGTTTAACTCTCCAAGAATTACTATTCCAATGATAAACCATATAAAATATCTGAAGATACTATTTAACAATTTACCAATTGTTAATGCTCTATCACTTCTTTCATTTAACTTAAATAATTTATACGTTGCTCTTTTAACCAATGCAATAAGGATAATTCCTACAATGATCCATATTAATACAGATGCAACAGTAACAATAACTTCTGATATAACTGAGTTTAGTCCTAAATCAGTTAATATGTCATTCATTTCTGTTTTTAAGCTCATATGTTAACCTCTCAATTTCTTTAAAAGCATCATAATTTTATTTAATTCATCTTCATTTTTGAAATTGAATGAAATATTCTTTTTTGACACTTTAACATTATAATCATTATTAAATATATGTTTGATTTCTGATTTGGTTTTCGTAATCATCTCTTGAGATATTGCTTCCACTTTTTTTGGTTTCATTTCTCTAATCAGATTTTCTAATTCTCTAACGTTTAACTCATTATCTATTACTTTATCAAGAAGTTTTAAACAAACATCCTCATCCTTTATTTTACTTAACGCACGTGCGTGCCCAGGTGTAATGATTCCATTTACAACTGAAGATAATACCTCTTCAGGTAATTGAAGTAACCCTAATGAGTTTGTAATGTATGATCTTGACTTACCAATTTTAGTACCAAGTTCTTCGTGTGTTAACTGGAACTGAACCATTAATTTATTTAAGGCAATTGCTTCTTCAATTGTATTTAAATCTTCTCTTTGAAGATTTTCTAGTATTGCTAATTCTGCTAAGTATATAGAGTTATATTCTCTAATCAGTGTCGGAATAGTCTCTAAACCAGCCATTTTAGCTGCTCTAAGTCTTCTCTCTCCAGCTATTAATACATAGTTTTGTCCAGAAGGTTTTACGATAACAGGTTGCAAGATACCATGTTGCTTAATTGATTCACTTAACTCAAACAATGCGTCTGAATTAAAATCTGCACGAGGTTGCTCTGGGTTTGGTAGTATCGAATCGATATCAACTTCTATTACTTTTTCTTCTGTGCTAATATCTAATTTGTTTTCACTTAGTAACTCAGATAATCCTCTTCCTAATTTACGCTCTTTCATTTATCTCGACCATTTCTCTTGCTAAATTTTGATAGCTTAGAGATCCTTTCGATCTTGGTGAAAACTCTGTAACTGGTAGTCCATAACTAGGAGCAACAGATACTTTTACATTTCTTGGAATAACTGTTTTGAATACTTTTTCTTTGAAATATGTTTTCACTTCGTTTATAACTTCATACCCAATGTTACTTCTAGTATCAAGCATTGTTAATAGAACTCCTTCAATTGTAAGAGTTTTTTTATTATATTTTTGTTTTGTTTGAATCATTCTAATTGTATTCAGTAATTGTGTTAAACCATCTAGTGCTAAAAACTCACATTGTACTGGAATAATAACACTATCAGATGCCATTAGTGCATTAATTGTAACAACTCCTAATGACGGAGGACAATCAATAATTACATAATCATAATCCTTTTTCACTTGCTCTAAAGCGTTAGACAAGATGAAGTCCTTGTTATCATGATCAATTAAAGAACTTTCAATGTTCCCTAGTTCATATCTTGCAGGTATAATGTCAACATTTACACTTTCAACAGATTGAATAATGTCTCTAATATCCGCTTTTTCTTGAAAAATATCTGCGATAGTATACTTTAGATTGGCTCTGTTTATACCCATATAGGTCGTTGCGTTTGCCTGATGATCTACATCAACAAGTAATACTTTTTTCCCTAAGTACGATAAAGAACTAGCTAAGTTAACGCTAGTTGTTGTTTTCCCCACTCCACCTTTTTGGTTTGTTATTGCTAAAATCTTCCCCATAATTTCATCACCTTTACGCCTCTTTCATATATAAAAAAGAGTATTATTTATTTTATCATATTTTTATTCATTTTTATACAAAGCCTCATTAAAAGTTATCCACAGAATCTGTGGATAACCTCTTATAAATATTTCTCGAATATTTCCTGATTGTCTATATAAAAGTTTACTTGTTCGAAAGATATAAATTCTCTAAATTCTTTAGATGTAAACATAATTGTTATCTCATCATGAGTTAACACTCTGTTTATATGTCCAAAACGATCATATTGTGTAATTTCTGTCTTCAAGTATTTATATAGTATTACAAGTGCGAGTATTTTGTCTAGACGGTTTTTAAATAACTTATCAATATTATAAACATATCGTTTCTCTTCATATTCATCTTCGCCCTTAAATAAAGTGGCAAAGTCAAACAATATAGAGACGAGCTCAGTTCTTTTATTTAATATGTATTTTCTTAACTCGCTAGCATATTTTCTGGCTATTGAAGATATATCCTCATCTTTTATAACATCATCAATATCTGCGTCATGTATAAAGAAGTAAAACTCAACGACTTCTGTTATCTCTGTTCCTTCTTCTTCAAAGAATTCATTTACGAAAACAGCTAACTCGTTTACAGCTTGTTGGAAATTCTTGTTCTTATACACTGGACTTGCATCCATTTTATCAATAAATTCAACCAAATGTGAATGACTAAAATCTTGGTAACGTTCTAATGTTTTACTCATTCTAACGTATTCATTGTTAAGTTTTTCATAAATGTTATCTGATATTAAAAATTGTATTAAGAATACAAAGTAGAACCCAATAAATATTACTTGATACGTTAATGATGACACTTCGATTGAAGTGTTGCTAAAGAACCCTACTAGTTCTTCACCATTTGTACTAATGTAAAACAGTCCATATAAGGTTAATACTCCTCCGTATAACAAGTACGTAATCATATCCTGGTAGAAGATAATTACCGTTAATGAAACAAAGAATAATATGTATGTGAATAAGTAATCTGTACCAGTAATGTAATAGTATGTTAAGCCCATTACTGTAATGATACTAAGATGCATTGCTACACGGTTAAAATTCACCAATGATAGCAAGAATGTAACGATTACAGACCCGAAAAATACGATTGGAATAATGATATTTATACTCCATCCAAATTCGTCTACAGTATCCAAAGGAATACTTAGTAATACAAAGACCATTAAGAATAAATTAATGATTAATACTTTAAGTTTTAATACTTCATTAAATGTTAAAAATTCACTATTTCTTATAGTTCTAATCAGAGTCCTCATGTTACCATCCTCCTTTCAAGTAATCATTGACAATAGTATCGAATACTTCACTATTATTTAAATAAACATCAATGACATCTTGATCAACGCGATAGTAAAATTCAGAGTTGTATAACATATCTTTAATCAATGTTTCATCCAATTTCTTAAGATATGGTTTATCAATTTTTAATAATGTATAGAATACAACAAATGAAATTATTTGTGTGTACTTTGAATCACCAATATGTTTAAAAGACTTAAACTGTGATTCAGAGAAGATTTCTTTTTTGGTAACATTGATATCTAACGACTTAGAAGCTTTGATTGATAGTTGTTGCATTTTTTTATGAACATCAAACTGCAGTACTTCTAATTCTTTTAATTCATCTAATGTGTAATCCTTATATTTTTGTGATAACTCAAGAACTGTTTGTGTTCTTAAATCTTTAAGTATTTTAACTTTCCTACCTAATAAATCAGGAACCCCTATTTTTTTAGAGAGGGCTTTGTTAAAGTCTTCAATCGAATTGTAGTAAGCTGATAAATCTTTTTTTGTCTTCGTTTTAACTAAGGCAACTTCTTCCATTAATTCAATGTTTCTTAACTCTGATTCTCTGATACTAGCAAGCTGATTATAGAAGAATGTTTTTCTTTTAATCAGTATGTATGAAGAAAGTGTCAACAACAAAACAAAAATCAGTAAGAACGATTGAACATATTCAATTTGAGGGTTTCCATTTTGTGTAGTTGAAAATATTTGTGGGTGTCTTGATACTAATAGGAACCCAGATATAAATAGTAGTGAACTACTTAATATCATTGCTTTAATGTCTTGGTAAATTGCAACTACTGCATATGTTAAGAACAAAACAGTAAATACACTTGGTGTTAAGAAGTTAAACACAAGTAGATTTGCTGTAACGTATAATCCGATTACCGTAGTATACATCGCTAATTTTAAATTACTGTATAAGTCTTTTTTTAACTGATGGAACCCTGTATTGATTATAATAATAATACCTAGAATTAGAAGTGATGGATATACGAGTGAACCATCTATATTCTGTCCAATGGCAAAATATAAAAGCACACCAGACAACAAAATGATGATGATATTTACTACCAACATTTTTCGTTTGATGTGTCCAATTTCAAGGACTTCTTTATATTGCTCTAACTGTCCATATTTGTACTTGTTCTCTTGTCGTTCCATAGGATCACCTTCTATAATGGATTCGCTTTTATCTGGTTAAATCTTCTTGGATATTTTGGAGATGTTTTAAACTTCTTTTTGATAACAACGATACTTCTATTGTCTTCATCAACTTGATATTCAACTTGTTTACTTATCTCTCCCCCAAGCGTTTTAATAGCTGTTTCACTTGATTGTAACTCCTCTTTAAGCTTTGGACCCTTCATTGCAATAAATGATCCTCCAACCTTTACAAAGGGAATGCATAATTCACTAAGCATATTAAGATTTGCAACAGCTCTAGCTGTAACCAAATCGAAACAATGCTTTCTCTTGTATTCTTCAGCACGTCCATGTATCAGTTCTGCTTCAATATCTAGTTTACTGACAAGTTCCTCTAAAAATGTGATTCTCTTTTTTAGTGCGTCTATAATTGTTATTTTTAGTTCCGGATAAATAATCTTAAGCGGAATAGATGGAAATCCTGCTCCACTAACAACATCCAATAAAGATTCTGTTGTTACATTTGTTGCTTTTATCAAACATAAGCTATCAAAGAAATGCTTTTTATATACATCGTTCTTCTCTGTGATAGCAGTTAAATTCATTTTGCTATTCCACTCTACTAGAGTTTCATAATAAATCTCAAATTGCTGTTTTTGCTTATTGTTGAGTGTTATTCCTAAGTTTGAAACACTCTCTTCGAAGTTATAGTTCATAT
>NZ_CEXEES010000072.1:0-6947 GCF_982632705.1 Candidatus Izemoplasma sp.
CAAACAAAAACCGAGAAATCTATATACAGCTATACATAGCCATTAAATTCCTCGGACTAGGGTACTATTGGTGGAGTTGAGGGTCCCTGAACGATACCCTCGTCCAGTTCTATTTTCATGAGAGAGAAAAAAGTTTAAGTCTCCCATCCTTCTATATTGTGTAATCCTAATTCCATTATTTCTAGGCAGATATCAATGATTTTAGAATCATAAATTGTACCTCTACCTTTTTTTAACTCTTCAAGTACAATTTCAGAATCTAAAGCAGCTCTATAGGGTCTGTGATTAGACATAGCTGCAACTACATCTGCTACTGCGATAATCTTAGATTCAAATCTTATATCTTTTGCTGTTAATCCATTAGGATAACCGGTTCCATCCAATCTTTCATGATGTTGTAATATTACATCATGAATAGGCCATTCAAAAGGAATATTTTTAACAATTTCATACCCTACTTGGGTATGCTCCTTGATTAATAGAAATTCAATATTAGTTAATTTTCCCGGTTTAGATAGGATTCCAAGTGGGATTGATATTTTACCAATATCATGTAATAAACCAGCTACTCTCAATCCTTCAAGTTCCAATTCTGAAAGTCCTAATCTCTTGCCAATTTCCACTGATAAACCTGATACTCTCATTTCATGTCCAGCAGTATAGGGATCAAGGTAATTTGTAATCGAGTGAAGTGTAGAAAGCGCAGATTTCAGCTCTGCCTCCAGTCTACTTTTGGTTAACATTAAGTCTGTGATATCAAGAGAAATTCCACCTATGTATGTTTCTTTATTTACATCGGTATATTTGAATTTTGTATCTTTGATCCATTTAACTTTCTTTTCGTCAATATTATCGAGTTTATATATATTTTCAGCGACTGTTTCACCATTTATTAACTCCAAATCTACTTTATCCATTTGCCTTGCTAATTCATCATCAAACAAATCTATTGTTCTATATTTGTTTATTTTGTAATTATCAAAATCTATACCTTTTGTAGGGATATTTTGAGCGAATTTATTCAAAAATATATGCTCAAACTTCGAATTTTTAATGTAACAAGCTCCAGGAAAATTGTTCATAAAATCATTATAAATCTTCGTTTTATTTTTAAAATCAGTTATATTATGCCAATATGCTACAAATAAATCTACAGTCTGATAATATTGCAAAGATATTTTTAGCAATATATTGCTACCATTTTTTTTAATGTGAAGCCATTCAAATTCACAACTTGATTTTTCTTTTGCCTCTTCGAATTTCTTTTTAGCAGCACTACTGCTTTCTTCGAGATTAATCTGTCTTAATGGTGAAACTTCTACTGGACTTAACCCAATCAATTCTTTTTTATTACTATACCCTAAAGTAGTAAGAGCGCTAGAATTTATTTCTAAAATTATACCATCCCTCAAAACTATAACTCCAATAGGTGCTTTCTCAAGCAATCTGTACTCTCTATCTAAAAAGTCATTTATTTTTGAATTCATTATGCCATCCTCCTTCTACTTTAATGTAAATATTATAGCGTAATGATATGAATTTATCAAGAATCATTTAACTCATAGAAGCATGCTTTAGCAATAAAACTAATATTACATTTGGACAGGGTTCGGAGTGCCAAAAACTCAATTCAACCCTATTGCTACTATAATCCAATAAAAAAGCACATGAAAATGTGCTAAATTTACGTATAGTTTTAATCCAAACAAAAACCGAGAAATCTATACACAGCTATACATAGCCGTTAAATTCCTCGGACGCGGGTACTATTGGTGGAGTTGAGGGTCTCTGAAACTTATCCGCGTCCATAATAAATATATATATATTTTCAAATAAAAGAAGACATTTTACTGTCTTCCCTATTTACAATTAGTTTTCTACTTTTTTTGTTATCTCAACATAATTTTCTGCAAACACTTTTACTATTTCAGAATCAAACTGAGTTCCACTATATTTTCGAAGTTCTGCTATTGCTTCTTCTACAGATAAAGGAGTTAGTCGATAAGGTCTTTGAGCAGTCATTGCGTCAAAGGCATCAGCAACTGCAATTATTTTTGACTCTATAGGTATTTGATCTCCACTTATTCCATTAGGATATCCTTTACCATCAACACGTTCGTGATGATGAAGTACCCCTACAGCCAATCTTGAATATTCATGTGAGGAATTCAACATTCTACTTCCAGATAATGGATGTTGTTGAATAATTTTGTATTCTTCCTCTGTCAACTTTCCAGGCTTTTCTAATATATGTAAATCAATAACAATCTTACCAACATCATGAATCAAGCCCATAGTTTTGATATCATTAATATTTGTTTTTGATAATCCCATTTTTTCAGAAATCAAAAAAGCAAGTTCTGAAACCCTCATAGAATGCTCCCTTGTTTCAGCACTTTTTTCAAATAATGTAGTCATGATAGTATTGATTGTTTGACCACGAATACTATCAATTTCGACAAGCTTATTTTGATACATAAACTCTTCAGCATTAATAAATATTTTATTTATATCCTCTTGGTTGTCATTTTTGGAATCTAATCCAAACGAAATAGATATTTTCCCATATTCAAATTGAGTCTTCTTAATCTCTTTCTGAATTCTTGAAATCAGTACCTCTGCAGCATCTGCTGAAGTGTTTGGTAATAATACAACAAATTCATCTCCACCCCATCTAGCAGCGATATCGTTACCTCTAATACATATTGATATTATATTTCCAATCATACGAAGTAATTTATCCCCTGCTTTATGACCAAATGCATCATTTATTAATTTTAGTCCGTTTACATCTCCCATAATAACAGATAATGGTAGATTCCTAGGATTATCCAATCGTTTCATTTGTTCTTCAAAAAATCTCCTATTATATAATCCCGTAAGTTGATCGTGATAACCCAAATAGCTTAATTCGTCTTCTTTTCCTTTCAAATCAGTTATGTCATGAACCATACCAAGAACTTTAATAGGATTGTTTTGCTCATCAAATTCTAAGAATCCTCTAGAATCAATATACTTATCATTTCCTTTTCCAGTTTTAATTTTAAATGTTACTTTATATGGTATATTATTTTGAATTAATTCAGCTAATGCTTTATTATTTCTATCTATATCCGCTCTATCAATCATATCTAATGTTTTTTGTAAATCCAAAAATTCGCTAGTTCTATCTAAATCATATATATTAAAAGCTTCCTCTGATCCCCACACAGTCATATCCTTCAAAGTTAGTTCCCAAGATCCTATTTTAGCTATTTTTTGAGTTCTCTTCAAACTTTGTTCACTTGATTTTAATTTTTCTAGTACTTTAGCTTTTTCTGTAATATCACTAAAACTGATTACTACTTCTTTAATTTCATTGTTATCGTCAAAACGAGGAAAACCATTTACTGATACCCAAGTAACGTAATTAAGTTTAGCATGGTTAATACCAATTACAATATCTTTAATTGGTTGTCCGCTTGTAATTATCAAATTAACTGGATATTCATCAAGTTCTAATTTTTCTCCACTTTCCGATACAAAACTAAAATCAGGATCAAATGCAAACTTACCATCTAATTTATCATGAGATATTCCTAACAATTTTGAAGCCTTATCATTACTAGAAATTATGGATGTGTCTTTAGCATGAACAACAACACCTGAGTCAAGATTTTCTATTAGTCCAGTATATCTTTTTTCACTTTCTTCTTTCTTAAGTGTTGCTTTTCTATTCTCAGTTACATCTTCTATAACAACTGCAAGTATATCAGATTTTATTGTATATACTGATACTTTCATGTAGCCATCTACTTCTACAGAATAATCTTCAAATATAATTGGATTTCCTGATGAAACAACTTCATCAAAATTATCAAGCCAATACTGTTCAGTTTTTGGGAAAACATCAACTAAACACTTACCAAAAAGATCAGAATTCTTCATTCCAACTTGTTTCTCGAACGTTTTGTTAACCTCAAGAAATTGATATCTGTTTTTCTTGTTTTTTTCATCAAAAACAATCTGATAATGTACCAGCCCTAAAGGCATCATATTATTTAAGAGTTTATACTTTTCTTCACTTTCCTCTTGTTTTATATTTGCTTTTGTCATTTTAGTTATGTCTCTGGCAAATGAAGATATCCCAATAATTTCTTTTTCATTATTAATTACTGGACTAAATATTATTTCAAAATAACTTTTTTCTAGATCACCATATTGCTCTCTCGTAGTATGGGTTTCACCAGATAAAGCTCTATCATAGTTTTCTTTTACTTTTCTTATATCTTCTTCTGAAGTCATAAAATCAAATATGCACATACCATTAGTAACATCTGCATTGTATGCTGCTTTCATAGAGGTGCTATGTGCCTTATTAAAGAACATGTATTTATACTCAGTATCTAAGGATAGAATAATGATGTCCTTGGGACTTTCTAAGCTTGCATTTAATAGTAATTGTGTTTTATGTAATTCTTCGGTGCTCTTTAATTTTGACAATTTCAAATTTAACTTCTGCATTTCTTGTTTTGATTTCAGAAAATCTAACATTTCGTTAAAACTATTACCTATAACTCCTAACTCATCTTTTCTATCCAAATCCAGCACATTTATATTTTCATCTTCTTTATATGATTCAATTGTTTTTAGTAATTTTTCAAGTGGTGGAACCAAATCTTTTATTATATAAACAACTAGTACAATCGAGATTGCAATTATTATTGTTGAAAATCCAATAATAAGATATGTATAGAGTGAAGCTTGTACTAAAGCAGTTTCGCTTAACTCATCTGCTTTATTCGATGCAAACAATTCAATAACATGTATTTTTTCCAAAAGCGTCTCCTGTTGAGCTGCACCATTTGTTACCATAAATCCTTTAGCGCTATCAAAGTCAGCATTCTTCAAATAATCTATAACTATAATTCTATTTGCTTTGGACTCCAAGTATTCTTCTTCTAATTCCGTAATACTACTAATATCACCTAAATAGAATTCATATAAAATCTCAATATTTTCTTCAAGACTTAAATCAATCTCTTCAATTAGTTCTTCCTGCACACTTATAAAATTTTGATCCTCAGAATTAACTATATTTTGCATTACACTAAATACACGTCTTATTTCCGATTCAGTTTCAGTGATTCCTACTGATACTTGATATGGGTGAGTATAGAGATTTTGAGCACTATCTCCAATTCTGGCAATAAAAAATATTGCTGAACTAGAAACTAATAATATAAAAAAAGCTAAACCAAAAAAGTAAATTTTTAGTTTAGTCTTAACTGACAAGTTTCTTAACATAATATACCCTCCTGAGTTTAGTCTGTGAAAAACTTAAAATTATGAATTATATTATTTATTTCTTTTGCTTTTTTATCATATTTTTTCTAAGTAAAATAATGTAAATTGAACTCAAACTAAAAAGAATAAATATGTTTATAAATACAGCTTAATAATTAGTTATAAATTCAATAAAAATGTAATTACCTAGTTCTATATTCTACAGATCTTAATCAAGAAGAGATTTCTTAGAAAAACAAGGCTCTATTTGGATAGAATCCTTAGCCCTATCTTAAGTATATAACTAAATGTATTCAATTACAATAATATTACAATTGATTGATTCAAATGCAACCCACTATCTAAACTATGATTTTTTGTTGACCAATAAAAAAAGACCTTTCAACTAATAATCAGTCTAAAGGCCTTTATTTACAAATTATATTGGTGGAGTTGAGACTCCCTGAAACTTATAAGCGTTCTTTAATGCAAGTGAAAAGCAATACCATGATAAGTTGGTATTGCTTTAATTGAATTTTAATTTGGTTAACTATATAAACTGTTTTTCAAGTACTTGTTCAAGTTATTCTTGTAGACAACCTCACAACACTCATAGTTTCCCCTTATTTAATTTTCTTTATACTTGAATGTTTTTTTGTTTGCTTGTTTTCATACATAAGTCTATCTGCTTCTTTTAACAACTCAGAAACCGATAGTTCTGACCCTTTCCTCTCAATAATCCCATATGAAAATCCTAGATGAATGCGATTATGTTCTGAGTATTCTTCTCCTATTATAATCATCTTCTTTTGCACTTCACTCTTGCCAACATTTTTAAATGTAACAACAAATTCATCTCCACCTAGACGATATACTTCGTCAGTTTTACGAATACTTTTTTTGATGTGTTGGCTTAAATTTTTTAAAACTTCATCTCCGACTAAATGTCCGTATTGATCGTTTATCTCTTTGAATTCATCCACATCAACATAGACCAGTGAGTAGTTTGTTTGATATCTTAAGTAATCACTTTCGAGTAACTCAATCTCCTCATAAAAAGCTCGAGTGTTCTTTACACCTGTTAATGCATCGATGCTTGATACATCTCTTAAATGTTTTAATAACTCCTCTTTAAATAGACGGCTAAGCAATGTAATTATTGCAACACCAATTATTAGAACACTTATTCCAATAAATCCCGGCAAGGTAAATATATGTAGGCTAGGATTATCGATTCGAATAAAAACATCTACTAATCCAAAAATCATATATGTCAAAATTAAGACTACCAATAATAGTCTTTGAACTTTCCAGTCCAGGGTCTCAATTATGATGATGATTAATAGCATTAAATAGATAAGCCCCAATGGATGAGCAGAACCAAGAAAAAACCACATGGATATAGTCGTAATGATATAAAAAGCTATTGAAACAACGTGTGTTATTTGGTTTAAATCCTTAAATATTATAAAAATAAGAAAGATTATACTAATCAACAATGTAAACACTTGAGGGATTGTAGATTTTACTGAAGGGTTTTGTGTAATAAAAAGTGCAACTACTCCAGATATAGACATCAATATGTAAAGAGCAAGCATTATTTGTTTATTAATATATTTTGTTGTGTATTTCATAATCTTCCTCCAAAAACATTTACGCGGTACACATAGGAGAAACCGACG
>NZ_CEXEES010000073.1:0-6888 GCF_982632705.1 Candidatus Izemoplasma sp.
AGTACTCAAGTGGCTGAAGAGGTGCCCCTGCTAAGGGTATAGGTCGTTTACGCGGCGCGAGAGTTCAAATCTCTCCTGCTCCGCCATTTAAAAAGCAGACGGACTTTGGTCCGTTTTTGTTTTATGTTATAATACGTTAGGGAGTTGATAATATGAGTGAATCAAAGCTTGTTGAATCGTTTGCATTCATAATTGGATTTATGTTTATATCGATTATACTATTTATGTTAGATGGTTATGTACTAAGTGTTTGGTTAGGTATAAACGTTGTTTTAGCAATGGTACCTTTTATTCTAATTTCTATTGCATATAGGAGATTTGTTAAGAAAGAGTATACGTTTGATTGGATTATTATTATGTTACTTATTGTATTTGTGTTTTTCTTACCAAATACGTTTTATATATTAACAGACATGATACATATTAATTCAGATGATTTCTATAAGTTGATTGAGTATGGAAATGCTGAGTATAGAGACTATATTGAACCATACATTTTGAATTTCCATATATTCATTAGTGCTGTTATTGGTGTGTTTTTAGGAGTTAAATCGTTATTAATTTGGGATAAAATGATTATAACAAAAATAGAAGACAGATATACAAGAGGAGTTATCCTTGTTGCATTGTTGATTTTATCTTCTATAGGAATATATATCGGCAGATTCTTACGTTTCTTTAGCTGGGAAGTATTAAACCCACTAAAAGTTATTCCTGAGGTTTTAGGAAGTATTGATTTGTTTATGTTTACCTTTGTAGTATTGTTTACCATAACACAGTATCTACTGTATTATGGGTATCGATTAGTATTTGAGAAAGAGCCGTTTAAATAGGCTCTTTTATTTTTTTATGTTCTTTTGGTATAAACTACCATTTTATCAGTAATAAACCAATATAGGACAATACAACATCTTTATAGAGAGTTATATAATGTGATGAAACTAATTGAGTGGGTGATACTGAGTGTTTTGTAAAGATTGTGTAAATACTTAGTGTTTGAGTTTACAATTGTGTGATAGATGATAAAATACAGTTAATTAAACTAGGAGGTATATTATGGCTAAAAAAGTAGTAGCATTTGTTTGTATTCATAATAGTTGTCGAAGTCAAATGGCAGAAGGGTTTGCTAAAAAATTAGGGAATGATGTATTAGAAGTATATAGCGCTGGGACTGAGGACTATCCTGGACCTAAACCAATGGCAATAGAAGTGATGGAAGATGTTGGGATTGATATGTCAGCACATACGTCTAAACTATTAAGTGATATACCAGAGAAATTAGATATTTTAGTAACTATGGGATGTGGAGTTGAATGTCCATATGTACCAACAAAACATCGTGAAGATTGGGGACTTGATGATCCTAGTGGTGGACCAAAACAAGGTTTTGAGGAAACAAGAGACTTAATCAAGGGTAAAGTTATTGATTTAATTGCTAGAGTGAAACGAGGAGAACTATAATGGAAGAAACAAGAAAGATATCTTTTTTTGATAAATACTTAACTTTATGGGTAATCCTATGTATGGTTATAGGTGTTGGTATTGGAGAATTATTACCAGCTATTCCTAGTTTCTTATCTAAATTTGAGTATAAGAACGTTTCAATACCAATCGCAATATTAATATGGATTATGATTTACCCGATGATGATGAAGGTAGATTTTAAGAGCGTTATCAAAGTGAAAGAAAATCCGAAAGGACTTTATCTTACATGGGTTGTAAATTGGTTGATCAAACCATTTACCATGTACGCTATCGCTTCTTTATTCTTCTTTGTAATATTTAAAGTATGGATTCCATCAGACTTAGCTGAACAATACTTAGTTGGAGCTGTATTACTTGGAGCTGCGCCCTGTACTGCGATGGTATTTGTATGGAGTCACTTAACAAAAGGAGATCCTGCGTATACAGTTGTTCAAGTTGCTACAAATGATATTCTAATACTATTTCTGTTTGTACCTATCGTAAAAATTCTAATAAACTTAACATCTATCTCTGTACCATGGGGAACACTATTCTTTAGTGTTGTGATGTTTGTTGTTATACCATTAGCTTTAGGAGTGATTACAAGGACTCAAGTTATAAGAAGGAAAGGTATAGATTTCTTTAATAATAGATTTATCTCAAAATTTAATAATGTTACAGTTGTTGGGTTATTATTAACATTAGTGATTATATTTTCATTCCAAGGAAATATCATACTAAATAATCCTCTTCATATACTTCTAATTGGGATACCACTTACAATTCAAACTTTCTTAATATTCTTTATAGCATATGGAATTGCACGAGTACTGAAAATATCTCACGATGTAGCAGCTCCAGCTGGAATGATAGGAGCTTCTAACTTCTTTGAACTAGCCGTCGCAGTAGCGATTGCAATATTTGGTTCTTCCTCACCTGTGGCACTTGTAACAATCGTAGGAGTATTGGTTGAAGTACCTATTATGTTGACGTTAGTAAAAATAGCAAATAAGACAAGAAATAGATTTTCATAAATTAAAGGTAGTTTATTCTACCTTTTTATTTTGTCTTATTGACATACAACCATTATTTATATATAATTAAATCGCCTAACAATAGGCCCGTTGGAGAAGCGGCTTAACTCACATGCCTTTCACGCATGCATTCACGGGTTCGAATCCCGTACGGGTCACCATTTAATTTCTTATTAAGGAATAAAACATCTAATTATAAAAAGTAGACAAACTTATGTATAAGTGTCTACTTTTTTATTTTATATTGCAAATAAGGTTTCAAGAAGTTTAACAAATAATGATTTAGTTTTGTTTCCGTAGATTACTTCACGAGTGTATAGTGGTAAATCAGTAATGATTCCATCGACTCCAAGATTATTCATTTCGATTATTGCCGTTTCATCATTTATTGTCCAAACATAAACACCTTTTCCACTCTCTTGTAGAGATTGGATGTATTCAACATTATCACTAAATGCATCATATTTAAAACCATAGTTATCAATATAATCTTTGTCACCAAGAATATCTATGTCTCCAATAAAGGAACTTAGTAGTTGTAAGGTTATAACATTCTCATTTTTGGATTTTATATCTCTCAAAAAAGCTTCATCGAAAGATATAATCATAATTTCACCTTTAAAATTAACTTCTTTAATTATCGCTAAAATGACTTCACTTGTATCAGGGTATACCTCTTTAAGCTCTATCAGTACATTTGATTTTTTACTGATAAGACTTAAGACATCATATAATGTTGGAATAGTTTGGTTTGCAAACTCTTCACCAAACCAACTTCCAGCATCATATTGCTGAAGTTCTTCGAGGGTTAAATCCTTAACAAATTGATCTGAAGTATCATCTGTAGTTCTACCAAGTGTAGCATCGTGTATTACAACAGGTATACCATCTTTGGTGAACCTCACATCTATTTCAATGGCATCTGAACCTAACTCAATACCCTTTTCAATGGCAATCAATGTGTTTTCTGGTCCATAAAACCCACCACCACGATGTGCAATAACGTAGGGTGTATTAAATAATTGAAACTGAGATTGGTTGCTATTTACACTAGAAATCGCAAAAACTCCAATAACAACAAAAACAATCGACATAACCGAAAGGATACGGTAAAAGAGTTTATTATTGGAATGCATCAATTGTACAAAAGGTGTAGGTCTATCTTCTACCTTAAGAGATTCATAGGGTTTGTTTTTATAATACCTCACATTTATCCAGGCGAAGTTCACAGGGATCAATACAATAGTGGCAAGAAACCCTATTACAGTAAAAGTAGAATATAAGGATGTTAATATATACGGATATACGAATGATCCCTCTTGGAATAAGTAAATTGATATTGCAAGTAGAAGAATAATTATTACGTATAGTGTATAAAATACAATATTAATTATTGAGTTAAGTATCAGGAATTCAATAATGATAGCAAATCTGCTTTTTTTAAGTAGAGTCCTTGAGTGAGTAAAAACCCCCTTTATAGAAACACTTTCTGTAGAGCATTGAATCTCAACAAACATTGATTCTACGAAAAGTAAAATCAATATAAGTACAAATATATATAGTGTAGGATAAAATGCCATGTGTTCTTTCATTTCATCAATGATGGCATTTGGTAAAGAGATTGTACTAGCTATACCTACTAAGTGCAATAATTCAACTAGAAAGAAGAAGACAAGTGATGATAAGATGATAATAAAATTGAATTTAATGATTGCTCTTCTGAATTTCGTTATTGATTGAGCGAGTAATGGTTGAATAGTAATCTTGTTATTATAGTTGTTATTCCTAAATAAAATGGATAACACTACAACTTCATAGGCAACATAAAGTCCGAAGATAATAAAAAGTAATAAGCCTAATAATATTGTGCTTGGACTAGTTATGTATTCATAAAACTCACTGTTTGCTATGTATTCTTTTCCAGTAAGCTTCACTGAATAGTAGAATAATCTGTATGCTATAGGGTAGATTACAGCCAAACCAAATAATCTATATATCATTTCAAACACAATTAAAGTTTTCCAATTAAACTTGATTAATCGAAATGATCTTATTATATTATTTAACATATTGGGCACCACCCTTCTTTAGTTAAATTATATCATACTTAGTTGATAATGGATTTAATTGGTTATTTAACGAAAGTATCTATTCAATTCATATTATTGTTTCAAGAAGGTATTGAATTCTTTAAACATTCATTTGGTTTTCACAAATTCTACATAAGTAATTGATATAATTAAATTAAGAATAAGAACGGGGGACATCATATGAAAGAAAAAGTCAGAGAAAACTCACATTTGCTTTGGGTAACAACAGTACTAGTTGTTAATTTAGTTTTTCTATGGGGTTCAATCGTATTCTAAAAGAATCTCTTACTATTTAAAAAACTCTCTATATAAAAATTTTTAACGAATGAAAAAGACACTCAATGAGTGTCTTTTTTGTTTATAGTTTTGTATCGTCTATTGAGTTTAAGAATGCTTTTAATGGTTCTAAAGTTTTAGATACAGTACCACTATTAAAGGGATTTTCAAGATTTGCGGATTTTAGTAAATCTACAAAGCCTTTTGAACCACCTAGTTTACATAGCGCTAAGTAATGAGCAAATGCTTCTTTTGAGTTGTCTTGCGCTTTAATCCAGTACTGGAATGCGACTACTTGTGCTAATGTATAATCAATATAATAGAATGGAACACTAAAGATGTGTCCCTGACGGAACCAAAATGTTCCTTTTTCTAAGAATGAATCATCATCATAATCCTTAAACGGTAAGTATTTTTGTTCTACTTTACGCCATAATTCTTTTCTTTCTTCTTTTGAAAGGTTTGGATTTTCATAAATACCATGTTGGAACTCATCAACTGCCACACCATATGGTAAGAAGCTAATCGCACCTGCTAAATGATTAAATTTGTATTTTTCAGTATCATCTTCAAAGAATTTATCTATCCAAGGCCATGCTAGGAATTCCATACTCATTGAATGTACTTCTGCTCCTTCGTATCCAGGCCATCTGTAATCTGGGATTAACTTTTGTGACTGGTATACTTGGAAAGCATGTCCTGCTTCATGAGTTAATACATCTACATCACCAGCTGTACCATTGAAGTTAGCAAATATATAAGGGCTATCATATTCAGGAATAAATGTACAGTATCCTCCACCTTGTTTACCAGGTTTAGAATCCAATTCCAATAAATCATGATCCATCATGAAGTTAATGAATTCACCTGTTTCTGGTGACATGTCTTCATACATATCTTTCGCATGGTTTAATTGCCATGTGCTATCTCCTTTTGGAGTAGGATTCCCTGACAAGAATGAAAGAGCTAAATCGTATGATTTAAGATCTTCAATATTTAGTCGTTTACCTTTTCTTTTAACAAGTTCAGAAACATAAGGGACTACTGTTTCAAAGATTTGATCTCTATATAGTTTTACTTCTTTTGCTGCGTAATCAGTTCTACCTAAACGGTCGTACGCTAATTGTACAAAGTTTTCATAACCTAGTTTCTTAGCTATACTAGTTCTTAATGTTACCATTTCATCATAGATTCGATCTATTTCAGTTTCACTTGATTCGAACCAACCTGAAACCGCTAATTGTGCACTATGACGTACGTCTCTTTTTACATCTTGAGTAAAAGGTCTCATTTGGCTTAAGTTGTAAGTTCCACCTTGAAATTCAATCTTAGCACTAGCCATTAGTTTTCCATACTCAGTGTTTAATTTGTTTTCTTCTTGAAGTTCAGGAATGATTTCTGTGCTAAACGTTTTTTTAGCAACTTCATATTTAACAAAGATATATGTTCCAAACTCTTTTACAAGTGCATCTCTATTAGCACTATCTAATAAGCAGTTAATAAATTTTTGGTTTTGTTCTTGAATGTGAGGTCCATTCTCATCAAAAAAGTTTTGTTCGTCTTCGTAAAATTTATCTGTGGTATCAACGCTGTTACGAATACCTACTAATTGTTGCATAGAATCAATATCATCTAAAATATCAAATACTCTATAAATAGCTTTGATCTCTACATCAGCATCTTTACCAGTAGCTATTAGTGATAATTGTTCTCCCATGTCTGATTTGAATTTTTCTAAATCAGGGCGAATATATTTATATTCATCAAATTTCATAATTGTCCTCCTTGAAATATACTTTCTATTAACATTATACTTTATTTGGATTTCTTTATAAATGAATATAGATAAATTTATTGTCATATTTCCCTCTTGTTTCACATGAAACATTAGTATTAACTATTTATGATTAATAAATAGCAAATAGTATTTACAAACTATGTTTAATTTGGTATTATATTGATAGACTTTTGGAGGATTAGCTCAGTTGGGAGAGCACTTGCCTTACAAGCAAGGGGTCACTGGT
>NZ_CEXEES010000074.1:0-6798 GCF_982632705.1 Candidatus Izemoplasma sp.
TGCAACAAATAATGACTATGGACAATATGTTATGTTCTTTGGGAATATGACAGGGGAACTAATCATTCATAAAATCAAAATAATAGAAACGATTAATAACTAAAAAATGCTAGCAATTGCTAGCATTTTTTAGTTATATGAATAATATATATATGATATAATAGACATAAGAATTTAAGTTTTAGGGGGAATTATGAAAAAGGAATATTAGTTTTAAACGTAGTATTAGTTGCTTTATTAAGTGGATGTTTTAGTAAAGTAGATGTAAAGGATTCTTTTATTGAAGTTACGAATCTTGAGTTTGAAGGATGTATTGAAGATTGTATTGAAGACAAAGATGAGATGTATACTGCAATTATGAACATGGTGGATGATATTCAAGATGATTATGATGAGATGTTATTGCCAAATCGTGACGACTGTGAGGATAATACAATAGAAGTAGAGTGCTTGGATGATATGAATGATGGACATCAAAGATATGTTCTACAAGTTAGAAATCTGGTGTGGAGAATAATTAATAATGAGTTCGAGAATGATTTTTCGAATAGAGATGATTTTGAATCAGAGTTATTAGTTAATGAGACATCAATATACTATACGTATACATCTACAAGTGATCAAGATAGAGGGACATACGTTCTTAAATTGAAGTATGAAGATGGTTTGGAGTTTGAAGAAATGCGTTATTTATACTCAACATCTGAATCATATAAAGGGTATTATCAAGTAGATATAAGGACAATTTATGATTTCACTGAATCAAAACTATCATTTTCAGAAGGGTACATGGATGGAGGAGTATCAGGTAATGGTATGGTGAATCTTTCTTATAACTATTCAAAAGATATGACATTTAGATACTCGAAGAACGATTTACAAACAAATGAACAGATATACTTGTATTCTTCAGAGTACTCAGGTATTTCGGATCACGCATATGATTATTATGATCCAGATGAAAATATTATGTACTCAAAAAGAGTGATGAGTGAAGGTGATTATAGTTATGATAGAATGGTGTTTTATGATAAATTTGTACCTGTAGTCGGTTATTTCAAAGGAGATACAGTACAGAGAAAAGTATCTATATATGCTTCTCCATTATGGGATGAGTATTACAAGAATTTAAATGCAGCATATTTAAACGGAGAATTAAGTACAATAATTACAGGATTTGAGTTTGATGGAATGATTGTACAACACTCAGATATGATTGCATCAAAAGAAGTAGATAAAGATGATCTTACTAGTTTTTTAGAATCTATTAACCATACTCCACTTTATGATTATGAGGATATGTTTGAAGGCTTTATAGATGAACCATATAAAGTACTTGACGATGCTGGAATAGAATACTTTTTAGACGAGTGGAATTCTATTAGGGACTTTGTCAATCAACATATAGATTATTTTGATTTAAGTGTTAAGAAGGTTAGATAGTATCATTTGAAATATTCTAGTATATAAGTATAAGAAAGGTTGAGGATAATATGGAAACAACAATTAGGTTTGTAGTATACGGAATTATTATTGTGTTTTTCTTGTTTGATTTATGGTTGGCTAATCTAAATTATAAAAACAGAAATGCAGAAATTCCTAAAGAAGTAAAAGATGTGTATGATAATGAGAAATATCAAGAATGGATAAAGTATACAATGGACAATCATCGCTTTGGGATGATTGCAAAGACAGTTAGTACATTGGTCCTTGTATTATTACTAGCATTAGGTGGATTTGAGCTGTTTGATTCAATAGCCAAAAATGTAGGGAATGACATAACTCAATTAATAGTATTTTTAGGATTATATATTGGATTAACAACTTTAATTAATATTCCATTTAGTTATTATAAAACTTTTACTATTGAAGAGAAGTATGGATTCAATAAAACAACAAAGAAAACTTTTTACCTAGATATCGTTAAAAATCTTATAATGACTGCCTTAATTGGTGGTGGGATAGTTATAGGGTTATTCGCTATTTATGATGGATTTGGAAATATGTTTATCGTGTATAGCTGGATAGCAGCTACAGTATTCTTTATTATTGTGAATATTATTTACGTTCCTGTAATAGTACCAATCTTTAATAAATTAACACCGCTTGAAGATGGGGAACTAAAAGATATGATCTTTGAGTTTGCTGAAGGTGTTGGATATGAAGTAACTAAGATATCAAAAATAGATGCTTCAAAACGTTCAACAAAACTAAACGCATTCTTCGCAGGGCTTGGTAAATACAAGCAAATAGTATTATATGATACATTGATAGAAAAGATGTCTAATGAAGAGATTGTTGCGGTATTAGCACATGAAATCGGACATAGTAAACACAAACATATCATATTTAACTTATTCGCTATGTCAATAAACCTATTACTATATTTTGGAGTTCTGTATGTTGTACTGTTAGAGAATAGAATTATGAGAACATTTGGAGTTGAATCACAATTATTTGGATTCGCACTGATATTATTTGTAGTGTTCTTATCACCAGTATCATTAATTATTGATTTGATATCAGCAAGTTTCAGTAGAAAACATGAATACCAAGCAGATGAATACGCAGCAACTAAATATAAGAAAGAACCAATGATAAGTGCATTAACAGTTCTTTCGAGAGAAAACTTTAGTAACTTAACTCCACATCCTTTATATGTGAAGTTAAGATATTCTCATCCACCAACTGCGGATAGAATTAGAGCAATCAATAAAATTTAATAATAAGTATTTAAGCATACAGTATTAACCTGTATGCTTTTTTATTTGAAAAATATTTATATTAACTTTCATGTAAGCGAATACATTTCGATGATTTATGTTCGAGGACTCCATTAAAGTCTTTAACGTAAATAGTTAGTGTAACAAGTAATTATGTTTATGTAAGAATATTACACAAATAGAAAAACAAGTTTCATAAAATTATTGACTTACATTGATTTTAGCCCTATAATATAAGCAAATAACGTATATGTAATATATGAAAGAATATTTCTCAAATTACAAGGGGGTATTACACATGGTAAAAAATAAAGACATTGCAATCAAAGCTGGAGTATCTGTTGCTACTGTTTCTAGAGTTATAAATGACAGTGGTTACGTTAAAAAAGAAACTAGAGATTTGGTTATGAAAGTATATGGAGAATTAGCAAGAAAAGATAATGTTCTTGGTGAATCAATGCAGTCAACAAATACAAACATCATTGGTGTCGTAATACCAGATATCTCAAATCCATTCTTTGGAGAAGTAATCAAGGGAATCTCAGAAATCGCCGATCAGCATTCAGCAAACTTACTAGTTTGTAATACAGAAGAAAAAATAGAAAAAGAACTTAAATATCTAGAGATGTTTAAGACAAACAATATAAAAGGTTTAATCATTACACCAAAAACCGATCAAGTTGAATACAACGCAAAGTACTTATACCAATTAGAAGCACTTGGTGTACCTATCGTATTGCTAGATAGAGGGATTAACTTATCACACTTTAATTCAGTATTCGTAAACAATGTATCTGGAGCGTTTGAAGCAGTAAGTGCCCTTGTTAATGAAGGACATAAGGATATTGCAATAATATCAGGACCAATGTCTTCTATACCAGGACGTGAGAGGTTTTTCGGGTATGAGAATGCATTAAAAAGCAACAACATAAAAGTAAATGATGATTTAATATTCCACGGAGACTTTTCACTGCAAAGTGGATACGATATTACAAAAGAAATCATAAAACTGAAACAAAGACCTACCGCGTTATTTGCCGCAAACAACATGATGGCAAAAGGTGCTGTAAAAGCATTAATGGAAGAAGGGTTATCAATACCTGAAGATATCTCATTCATCAGCTTTGATGATGTTGATATGTTTGAAATCATGAATATGAATATCTCAACAGTATCTAGACCAACTGAAACAATGGGTAAAGTAGCAACTGAGATGCTGTTTGAACTTATAAACAATACAGAGAAACCAACTAGAATAAATGAAATCCTATTAGAAACAAGATTAATTTTAAGAGGATCTGAAAAACTTGTACAGAAATAAGGAGTTGTAACGTATGAACAAATTAGACATTGAAGAAGTAATCAGAAAAGAAATTGTAGATACTGTTTTAAAAACAGAACAATTCATTGTAGCTGGTAACTGGAAAATGCAAAAAACAAAAGATGAAGTAAAACAGTTCTTATCTGAAATAAAGGATCATGACTTTGGGAGTAAAAACACAGTAATAATAACTCCTCCAAGTCCTTATCTATATTTATTTGAACAAGAACTTAGATATAGTAGTGTATTGTATGGAGCACAAAACGTATTCCCAAAAGAAAACGGAGCATTCACAGGCGAAGTATCTGTCGACATGGCAAAAGATTTCGGTTGTAAATACGTAATTGTTGGACATAGTGAACGAAGAAGTACTTTTGGAGAATGTAATGAATTCACATCTAAGAAAATCAGAATACTACTTCAAAACAATATAACACCAATTCTCTGTATAGGTGAAAACCTAGAACAAAGAAAACATGAAGACTATAAACAATTTTTAGTAACACAAATAGTTGAAGGACTAGCTAGAATAGAAGAAAAAGACATTAACAAAGTAATCATTGCCTACGAACCAATATGGGCAATAGGGACTGGAGAAACGGCAAGTCCTGATCAAGTAGAAGAACTACATATTTTCTTAAGAGACTTCCTTGTTAAGAGATATGGTGAACAGATAGGTAAAGACGTTCCATTGTTATACGGTGGAAGCGTGAAACCAAGTAATGTAAAACAATTAGCACTGGCACAAAGTGTTTCAGGATTCTTGATTGGTGGAGCTAGTTTAGAAGCAAAATCATTTATAGAGATAAACAACATACTAAACGGAAAATAAAGTAAACACAAATCTACAGAAGGGTTGTGACATATGGAACTTAAGAATTTTGATAGATTAGTACAATCTATTACATCAAACATCTTAACAAAACTTGAAGTGAAATCGAATAACATAACACATGATAAATCATGTCTAATCCTTGTACCTAATATTGGATTTGGAATGAGAGATTATTACTCTTATATAAATAAGGAGTATCCGAAATACAATATGTATGTTGGAAAAGACAAGTCACTACCAAATGTTCAATACGGAAGTGACAATCCGATACACTTTGTCGATATAGATCTTAAGTGTAGTGATTTTATAACTGCAGCTGAAAACGCGGAAATCGTATTTATCATAGGATTAAAAGTATCGCAAATGAAATCACTTGTACAAGTAGACGACAGTGAAGAAGTAAATCACGTTATCCTTGGTAGTTTGATGGCAAATAAGAATGTAAAAATGATATTAAACACAAATACTGAAATGTATAGCAAAATATCTAAAACAGTGAATGATATGAAACAAATGGGAATTGATGTAGTTAATATTCAAAATACTAAAAAATCAATAACCAATACAAGCATAAAAACAAATGATCTAATCACAGAAGATTACGTAAAAGATTTATTCAGAAACGGATCAAGAACCATTGTTTTAAATCACAAACAATTAATTACTCCACTCGCAAAAGATAAACTACGTGAGTTAAGAATAGAAGTTAAATATGTTAAGGAGGACAACAAATGAGTACTCAAGATATGATTGATAGAGTCAAAAAAGAAATGGAAGAACAATACGGAAAAGGAATCAAGAACACAGGAGAAACTAGACAAACTAGTTACTCAAACGATTCTAGACTAGGATGCTTTGAACGTGTAGAAGACGCGATCAGTGCCGCTAAAGAATCACAAAAACAACTGATGGAACTTAGTATGGCAAAACGTAAAAAAATTATCGCAGCAATGCGTCAAGCAAGTTTAGATAACGCTGAGAAATTAGCGATTATGGCCCATGAAGAAACTGGATTTGGTAGAGTTGCAGATAAAATCATTAAGAACGTTTTAGCTGCTGAAAAAACACCAGGGACAGAAGACCTTGAATCAAAAGCGTTCACAGGTGATGATGGAATGACATTAATCGAATTAGCTCCCTTTGGAGTTATTGGATCAATAACACCATCAACAAACCCATCTTCAACAGTAATCAATAATAGTATTTCAATGGTAGCTGCTGGAAATGGAGTTGTATACAACCCACATCCACACGCTAAAAAAGTGTGCTTAGAAACTATATCAATTCTGAACAAGGCAATCAGCGAAGCTGGTGGACCTAAAGAATTACTTACAGCACCAATTACTCCAACAATGGACACTTCAAAAGTTATTATGACTCATAAAGATATTAGAATGTTAGCAGTAACGGGCGGTGAAGCAGTTGTTGAAATTGCAATGAAGTCTGGTAAAAAATGTATCGCTGCTGGACCAGGGAATCCTCCTGTAATCGTAGATGAAACAGCTAATATAGCGAAAGCAGGTAGTGATATTGTCAAAGGATCTGGATTTGATAACAATGTACTATGTATCGCTGAAAAAGAAGCATTTGTTGTAAACAGTGTATTTAACGAATTGGTATCTGAGATGGTACGAAATGGTGCTTATGAATTAAAACGTCATGAAATAGATATCGTTACAAAAGAAGTATTCACTACAAATAAAAAAGGTGAAACAGTTGTTAATAGAAACTACGTTGGGAAATTACCTTCAGTTATATTAAAAGCCTGTGGAATACCAGTACATTCAGATGTAAAACTAATCATCGCAGAAGTAGATGCTTCACATCCATTTATCAACATTGAAATGTTAATGCCTGTATTTGGAATGGTACGTGTATACTCAGTAGATGAAGCAATAGAAAAAGCAGTAATTGCTGAA
>NZ_CEXEES010000075.1:0-6684 GCF_982632705.1 Candidatus Izemoplasma sp.
CAAATGATGGAGTTATACCGTCAGGTAGATGGTGTAATAGGACTCGCAAACGCAGGTGAAATAGATATAATTAAAGATTCATTTAAGAACAGCTACAAAATCGTAACTGCATGGGAAAATGATCTACTTGTAGGTGCAGGAAGAATGATTTCTGATGGTTATTGTTATGCTTGGATACATGATATAGGTGTTTTGCCTAGTTATCAGAAAAAGGGTATTGGAAATGGAATTATGGAAACGTTGATGGATGAAAAGCAATCACTTTTATTTGGATTAACATCATCTTTCACGGGAATTGAGTTTTATAGCAAGTTAGGATTTAAAAAACACAAAACTGCAATGTGTAAATATCCTGGTGAATCAGATTATTTAGAGTAAATAAAACTCTTAAAAGGCTATTAATATAGCCTTTTTTATATGTTTTTATTATTTCTGAGGATGTATTAAATAAATGACAATATATCACGATTACTTGACATCCTTTGGATGTTATTGTACACTATTGGTAAAACGGTTTCGCAACTAATCAAATGTTGTGATGAATAGGAGATAATATGAGAAAATATATGTTAGTACTAGTAGCAATGTTTATGGTTGCTTTACCAGGTTGTACGAGTGAAAATGATATAATTTGTGGTGAAGGAACAGTAAAAATAGACGGACAGTGTGAAGTTGATACAGTTGTTTGTTCTGATGGATTTTATAAAGAAGATGGCGAGTGTGTTCCAGAGGAAGTTACTAGTTGTCAAACAGGATATATAGAAGTAAATGGTGAGTGTGTTGAAGATAATGGTACATCATGTCAAGATGGTTACCACGAAGTTGGCGGAACGTGTGTTCTAGATGAAGTAACATGTGGATCAGGATACCATGAAGAAGATGGTGTGTGTGTTATCAACCCACCAGTAGAAACACCTGAATGGTTTGATGGATGGAAATTATTGAATGAACCAACTGGTGATAGATCTTTAGATGATTATACATTCACTGAAACAGGATTCTCAGTCTTCCTAAATGTGAATGATAGAACAGGGATTCAAATGACGAATTTAACATTAGAACCTGGATTCTACTATGAAGTTAAGTTTGATTATAGCTCAGATGTAGCGGGTCATGGAATATTTGTTCAATTACAAGGACATTCAGGATATCACTTTACAAATCCTGGTGTTATGACAAGTGAATCAGTTAACACTTTCTCACAAATCCTACCATTCCCTCCAACAGCACCTCTAACAAACGATGGATGGTTTACAATTGAGATTACACCTTCGGGATCAGTAGGAGAAGTTAGAATTGATAATGTTGAATTGATTAAAACTGCTTTACCTGATTGTGGAGTAAATGAAGAATTAAGCGGAATAGAATGTATTCCAGCAAATAACGGAAACCTTCCAAATGGAACACCAACAGCATGGTTCAGTGATTGGGCGATAATGTCAGTTCCAGCAGGAAATAAAGAAGTAAGTGATTATGATTTCACAGAAACTGGATTTACAACATATTTAAGTGTAGGAGATAGAACAGGTATCGAATTTATGGGATATGAGTTTGAATCAGGATATACATATGAATTTAGTTTTGACTATACAGCATCAAGTGCAGGACGTTTAATCTGGGTTCAAATGGAAGCACTGGGAGGATACGGATTCACAGATACTGATACATGGTCTATAGATGGAACTGGAACATTCTCAAGAACTCTTACAATTCCAAGTACATATACACCAACAGAAACTGGATGGATTAAAATTGAATTAGCACCAGGAGCTATGGATAATATAACAATTGATAATATCGTAATTACAAAAACACCTAACTAAAATAAAATTACTATATAAGTTACAGAAAAAAACACAGATGTCATACTGTGTTTTTTTTGACTCTTATATATATAACTATATATACTGTGTTTATACTGCGAAACAATTGCGAAACAATATAAATAATTAGTTGAAAAATATATATTGATATAGTAATATTTTAACTGGATATGATAATAACGAAGACAAATAGGATGAATACTTTATGTAGTATTTATTAGTAGAATGGAGTTTTATTATGAACGGGGACAAAAAGAAAATAAATATTTACGAACTAGCAGAAGAAACAGGATATTCAACATCTACTGTCTCAAAAGCATTAAACAATACTGGTCGTATTGGTAAAGAAACGAGACAGAAGATTCTTGATAGAGCACGTGAACTTAACTATATTCCAAGTTATCATGCGAAGGCTTTATCTTTAAAGGAATCATGGATCATAGCAGTTATATATACTGATAATTTAGGTGTTGGGCTTGCCCATCCTCACTTTTCAGTAATCCTAGAGAACTTTAAAAGAGAAGTAGAGAAGGCCGGATATGAAGTAACATTTGTGAATAGAAATATGGGTAAAACACCAATGACGTATTTAGAGTTTTGCCATTATCGAAAAGTTGACGGTGTATTTATAGTAAACTTCTACAGCTTATCACATCAGTTGCCCGAACTAATCGAAAGTGGAATTCCGATAGTAACCGCAGATGAAGGAAACCTAGAAATTACAACGATAGTTTCAGATGATCTTCAGGGAGGACGTTTGGCTAGTGAATACTTATTTGAGTTGGGACATAACAAAAAAGTCTACCATATTGCAGGTCCTCAATATACAGTATCAGCTCAAAAAAGACTTCAAGGTTTTACCGAAGTAATGAATGAAAAGAAAGTCCCAGAATGTAAAGTATACAATACAGAAAACTTTGGATTTGAAGATGGGTATAACGCTGCATTGGAAATCATAAAAGATGATGATTTACCAACAGCTATATTTGTTGCAGGTGACTGGATGGCACTAGGTGCTATTAAGGCATTTCACGAACATTCAATCAAAGTTCCAGAGGATGTTTCAATCATTGGATACGATGATATGGAATTCTTGAAATACAGTATTCCAGCCCTTACAACCGTTTCTCAGAATAAAAGTCAGATAGGAATTACGTCTGCCCAATATCTTTTAGATAAGATAGCTGGAGAAGATAGAGAGTCAACTACAATCGATGTTAGTATCGTCGAAAGAGATACTTGTAAGAGAATAAATTAAGAGATAAAAACGATGGTTTACACATCGTTTTTTTTATTTACTATAAAGAATAAATACATTTTAAGAAAGCGTTTTAGGAAATCACTTGACAATTTAAATGAAATATTTTAGAATATTGGTAAAGCGGTTTCGCAAATGTGCGAAACTAAGTACAAAAGGAGAAAAATATGAAAAAGATAATTGGTTTGTGCTTAGTGGTATTAGTTTTTACTTTATCAGGATGTACTGAGTCTAGTGTTGGTTGTGCAGAAGGACTAACGTTAGAAGATGGTGTATGCTTTTTAGAAGAAGATAATCAACCACTACCAGAAGACGAGGAGCAAGAAGAACAAGAAGAACAAGAAGAAGAAGAGGAATTACCAGCTGGTAGTTGTGTTATGGATATAAATGATTACTCAGTGTCTGACTATGAAATGGTTTGGAATGATGAATTCGAAACTGATGGTATGTTAGATGATACTAAATGGGAATATTTAATAGGAAATGGTGGTAGTTACGGAATCCCTGGTTGGGGTAACGGTGAACTTCAGTATTATTCTAATGATTTAAAGAATGTTGAAGTGAAAGATGGGGAACTAATCATTACTGCAACGACAGAAGGATATGCTCAATACGGATATACTTCAGGACGTGTTCGTACAATGAACCTTGGAGATTTCCAATACGGTGTAGTTGAAGTATGTGCAAAAATGCCTGATACGTTAGGGACTTGGCCAGCAATTTGGATGTTGCCGACAGACTCACCATATGGCGGATGGCCAAATGGTGGAGAAATCGATATCATGGAAGCTGTAGGGTTTGAATCAAACACTGTACATTTCAATATTCATACTAAAAATGATAATTGGGGTAACGGACAAAGTGTTGGATCACATTCAACAATTAATAATATAGCAACTGAATATCATAGATACGGAATTAAATGGTTAGAGAATAAAATTATATTCTATGTTGATGGAGTTCAAGAATTTACATATACTCCTGTAAATGACGAACATGGATATTGGCCATTTGATACAGAGTTTCATCTAATCTTAAACATCGCAGTTGGTGGTGCTTGGGGTGGAATTAGAGGAATTGAAGAAGGAAATTGGGATGACTCAATGTATGTAGATTACGTACGAGTTTATCAAGAAAAATAAAGGAGAAATTACAATGAAAAGATTAGTTAGTTTATTAGCAGTATTAACAGTAGCAACGTTCTTAAGTGGATGTACAACAGAATCAAACCCATGTGGTGGAGGAACAGTTCTAGAAGATGGTGTTTGTGTATTAGAAGGTAACTCAAATAATCAAAATACTGGTGGAACAACCGCAGTAGATTGTAGTAACGAAACAGGATTACACAGTGTTCCTGGTGGAAATATGTATACTATTTCATCATGGTTAAACTGGAGATTTATTGGTGGACATTTAGTAAATGATCCAGATAACGCATGGATTCAAGATTTCGGTGCAGCAGTATTTGATGTACACACAGTACCATCAAATGCCTGGGAAGGTTCATTTACAATCTCAGATATGTTTTTAACTGAAGGATGCGAATACACATTCGAATTCACTGTTAGAACAGAAAGCCAAAGCATGAAATCAAATGTAATTGTATTTGGAGAAAGTACAAACGGAATAAGCTTCTTTGAAGAAGTAGTACCACTATCTGAATCAAGTAACACATTTAGATTTACAGTAGTACCAACATCAAGTGATTATGTTTCAACAGGAGTATACTTTGCAAATAGTACAGGTATGGTAATTATTGAATCTGTTCAAATCCAAAGAAATCCAATAGGAACAAATTCAAATGACTAAACATACTACAAAGAGATTAGCTAGTTTATTACTAGTATTGCTTACATTTATAACATTAACAGCTTGTACAACAGCTGATATCAAATGTGGAGCGGGTACAGAATTTAAAGATGGTTCATGTGTCGCAGCTCAGGTAGACCCTGATCCAGATCCAGATCCAGACCCTGATCCGGATCCAGATCCTGACCCAGACCCAGACCCAGAACCAGACCCAGTGCCAGATAATGCACTTGAGTTAATTGCGACAAACGATTTTACAGATTCAGATATTAGTGCTTGGGTAACAGAAGGTAATGTAAATTTATCTCATGACGAAGCTGGATATCTAGTAGCAGATGTAACATCATTTACAGGGGATTTTTATCAAGAAAACTTTACTCTAGGTAACCTAATTACTCAAAACGGATATACATATACAGTGTCGTTTGTAGCTAAAACAGATATTGTTGAAGGAAGAAATGTACAGTTCTTCTTAGAAGATACGGATCAAGCTTACTTAAAGTATTTCTTAGAAACTGAAACTCTAACGACTGAATTCCAAACATTTACATATACATATGTTGCAACTTCAGGAAATGCAGATACTAAAATTGGTTTGTTCTTAGGACAAATGGATAATGCTGTTTTAGGTAATGTCATTATTGATTCAATTACAGTTGATAAAGAAGAAGGATTAGTAGGTACAAACTTTGAAGATTTTTATAATCAAGAATTTACAGATTCAGATATCTCTGATTGGATGACAGAAGGAAATGTTACTTTATCTCATGATGCAAATGGATACTTAGTTGTAGACTTAACTGATTTATCAGCTAATTTCTGGGAAGATAACTTTACATACGGTAACCTAATCACAGAATCATGGACAACATATACAGTATCAATCACAATCAAATCATCAGTTGCTAGAGATGTTGTAGTATTCGCTGAAGATACAGATGCAGGATACTTAAAATACAATGAAATGACCGTATCACTAACAACTGAATTTACAACATTCGAGTTCAGTTTCAAACCATTAGAAACAAACGCAGACACTAAAATTGGTTTCTTCTTAGGACAAATGGATAATGCAGAAATTGCAGTTATTACCATCGATTCTATGACAGTTACTGCGGATGGTTCATTCGACTAATAAGGAGAATTCATAAATGAAGAAAATTATATATGTATGTAGTATATTATTTATCGTTACAATTCTTTCTGGATGTGACACACAAACAGCAACTTGTGGAGTAGGTACTCTTATACAGAACGGACAATGTGTCGCCGATCCAGATTACAATCTAAATAATAACCAAACACCTCCGACAGGAGATGTATCTTGTGACTCTGTTCAAGGTGATGTGTTTTATGAAATTGACTTTGATACGTTAGATGGAAACATAGTTTCAAATGAATCAGGACAAACACATAATTCAACAAACTTTGTTATATGGGGAAAAGATGAAGGAGACATACCATTTGCAAGCTATGCTATTGTTGATAATGAATTAACAATACCTAACTTAGATGGAGATCAACTTGATCAATGGCATCAATATGGACTTGGATATCAATTCTTTAACTTTGTGACAGGGAATACATATACTGTATGCGCAATAGTTGAAGGAACACAAGGACAAGAAATCACTTCTGAATTAGGGATATATTATGGTCATGGTACAAAAGACGAAATAATCCTAACAGGAGAACAACAGCTCATAGTTCAAGATTATACAGCGTTAGCTGCAACAAATAATGACTATGGACAATATGTTATGTTCTTTGGGAATATGACAGGCGAACTAATCA
>NZ_CEXEES010000076.1:0-6644 GCF_982632705.1 Candidatus Izemoplasma sp.
TATTATAATAGTAATAAGAAGGGAAGTGAGCATATGAAACAACATTTAAAAGATAACCTTCTAGTACCGTATATTGCATTGCTTTTTATTGTACTATCGTTTTTCTTACAACCAATCGGTGAATTGTTTGTTGGATTGCATAATATTCAAAAAAGTGAAAGTATATTACTAACAGATTATGTAGCTGTTGGGGGTATAGGACCAGCGTTGTTAAACTCAGGATTACTGATGGGACTTAGTTATTTATTGATTAGAAAACTTGGATTAAGAGTAACTGGATCAATATTTGCTGGAATTCTAACAATTGGTGGTTTCGCGTTTTTTGGAAAGAATATTTTTAATGTGGCAATAATTTATTTAGGTGTTTACTTGTATTCAAGATATAAGAGAATAAACATTAGGTCTGTAATTGTTGTGTTTTTGTTTTCAACAGGATTGAGTCCACTGAGTAGTGTCGTCATGTTTGGACTTGGTATTGATTTAATTTACAGTATACCTCTTGGTATTTTTGTTGGTGTAACAGCTGGATTCTTGTTAGTTGAACTAGCAAGTCGAGCCATATCATTTCATCAAGGGTATGATTTATATAATGTTGGTTTTGCGAGTGGGATTTTATCATTCTCAATCTTTAGTATATTTAAATTGTTGAATTTAGATTATAAAACGAATTTGATTTATACGAATGATTCTCACTTATTGTTATTCTATTTATTTATTATTATTTGTCTGGTTTATATTGTTCTAGGCCTTTACTTATCTGATTTCAAGATACAAGGATACAAGAACATACTAAAACTATCAGGTAGAGCTGCAACAGACTTTACAAGAAGAGACAATCAAGCAATGACAATGTTTAACATTGGGATTACTGGATTAGCAGCATTACTTGTTCTTGTAATGTTAGATGTTCACATGAATGGACCTGTATTTGGTGGGTTATTTACGATAATAGGATTCGCTGCATTCGGAAAGCATGTTAGAAATATACTGCCTCCAATGATTGGGGTCTTTATAGTTAGTATCCTATTCAATATAGACTTATCGGTGCCTGTTATACTCGCTATCTTATTCTCTACAGGGTTAGCACCAGTAGCAGGAGAACATGGAATTATTGTTGGAATTCTTACAGGAATGTTGCACTTACCAATTAACTTTAGTTTAGGACAACTACATGGTGGTGTGTTATTATATAGTAACGGATTCGCCGCTGCATTTACTGCGATAATTGTTACATCAATAGTAGCTACTTTTAAAAGGAGTGATTTATAATGGTATTACATGAAAAACTAAAAACCGCGAAGATTACTGAAGAAATAACGGGATATTTGTTAGAGAGAGGGTATTATAAACTTTCTATCGATATCGAACTGAATAAACAAGAATCGAAATTTGTAATCACAGTCGAAGATAAGGGAGAAAACCTTATTGATGTATTTAAGAATGATTTATACTGTTGTCGTGAGATAGAACTAGAAGAATACGGTGTAGATCAACTTCATAATGAATGTGTTTGCTCATTGAATACATTAGGAATGCTTGTTGATGGATATGAAATAGAATTAAAAAATGGAAAGTATGAAATAATTCTACATCGCAAGCAAATTTAAGACAAAAAAAAGCCTTAGACTTAGTCTAGGGCTTTTTTATTTCTGTTATTCTTTATTTAGTCTGTAACGTGTGAACCAATATAATCAAATGTATCTTGAGCATATGAAGTCCATTCACCAGCTAAATCAAATACGATATTTCCTTCAACGATATCTGAGTTTCTAACTAAGGTAACGTTTTGAGCGAAATTATCTCCACCAGCTTCAGCTTCAACACCGATTTGATCAATAACTAAACCATCAATTAATAATTGAACTGTGTCATCTCCATTAAAGTGAGTTACACTAGGATATCCAAATGCGATATCGCAATTAGTATCTAATAATGAAGCTACTTCAACAGCGTCTGTACAAAGTACTAATACTTCACCAGCAGCCAAAGTTCCAACTAAATTGTATGTGTTGCTTCCAGAACCATAATTTTCGATTATTGAATAAGATGTTAAATCAATTTCAGCATCTGTATAATTATAAAGTTCTATAGCTTTATTATTGCTTCCACCTTCGATATATTCAGAAATGAATAAACCAGGTAATGATTCAATTTCAGTTACTCTTGCATCAGCAGGAATAACGATATCAACACCGATAGTAAACATATCTTCGAAAGATTCATGTAATCCCATGAATTCACCAGTAGTTTCAGCGTTTCCGAATACTTCGTATCCATCTCCACCAGCTGCTAAGAAATCATTTGTAGCTACTGAATATGTAGCGTTTAAATCGATAGCAACTCCACCAATCATTACGTTATCAACTCTAGAATTACCATTACTAGTCCATAATAAGTCGTAAGTTAATCCAGAAACGTGTGGATATTTACCAGAAGAACTTGGATAAGAACTAGTTCCGTGTTCTAATGCTTCAATAATTTCAGCACCAGTTAAATCCATAGTTACAATAATGTTACCAAATGGTAATACTGTAATAACGTCTCCAACAGTAATATCTCCAACAGCGATGCTTGCTCTGATTCCACCACCATTAGTGATTGCGATATCAGCACCAGTTGCAACGATCATTGAATCAGTGATAATTTTTCCTAAATTAGTTTCACCAGTACGTACGTTATCTCTAACACCGTCTAATTCAACTGCAGTTTGACCTATAACAACACTTAAGATTTCTTCTTGATCAACTTCGATTGCATCAATAATATCTTGAACATCTTGGTCGATTCCTAAGTTTAACATTTCAGCTTCATCAGCATTGATTAAGATTCCATTATATTTAATGATTTCTCCATCTTCAACTGTGAAAGTTAAGATTCCTAAATTTTTGTTATATTCACCAGTACTAACGATTAATGTATCATTAACCATTTGTCCTTGAGGTAAATAAGTATGTGAATGTCCATCAATGATAATGTCGATTCCATCAACATTCATAGCGATGTCTTCTGTAGTGATACTTGAACTTTCATCTAATCCAACGTGTGCTAACATAACGATTACATCTGCACCCATTTCTTCTAACTCTTCAACATACATTGCTGCTTGAGTTTCAGGATCTAAGAAGTTTAAACCAACAACGTTTAATGGATGAGTCATATAAGTTGTGTCCGGAGTAGTAACTCCAAAGAAACCAACTGTAACATCACCAAATTCTTGGATGAAATATGGATCAAACATATCTGAATCATCTGCATCATATTGAATATTTGCAGAGATTAACGGAAAGTCTGCCAGTAACTCTAATTCTAATAAACGATCTTGTCCATAATCGAAATCGTGGTTACCAGGAACCATGATATCATAACCAACAGCGTTCATTACTTCAACAACACTTTCACCTTCTTCTAATGTAGCGAAAGTAGTTCCGTGGAACATATCTCCAGCTGCAATTAGGTAAGTGTGCTCATAATTAGCTCTTACTTCATCTACGATATTTTTAATTGTTGCATATCCCATGCTACCAGCCCATGAATCATCATTTACGCGACCATGAACGTCATTGTTGAACATAAATACGATTTCAGTATTCAACATATCTTGCCAACCTTCAATTAACATATCCGATTTCATTTCTGCTAACATTTCTTCTAGAGCTGCAATTCTCATTTCAGCATCTGACATATCTTCAGAAATTGCTGATGCTCTAAATTTCAATGCATTGATACTACTTTCGATTTCATCAAAAGTCATACCTAATGTTTCTACACTTAATTGAACTGCTTCTAAATCAGTCATTAAATCTTCTAATGCGGTAATATCAGTGTTTATTTCAGCTATAGTTTCTTCAATAGCTGTAATGTCTTCTAAAACACCAGTATCTTCGCATCCTGCTAGTGTAAAAGTAAACCCTACTAACAATAATACTAATAATAATTTTTTCATTTGTTGCTCCTCCCAATTTTTTTTCGTACCTTAATTATACTACTTTTGAGATAAAATAAATACACAATTAGGGAAAAAATGTAAGCGTTTTATTACGAATACCTTTTCGTTGTGTTAGATAAGCCATATTTAAAAAAACATTTCGTTAATTATAATATTCGATGAAATTAGTAGTAAACACTTGAAATATTAGTATTTTAAATGACATATTTGAATTTGCAAAAACTCCGTATGTATACTTTTAGGATTATTATGTTTATGATGGTATGGAGTTTATAGATATAATAAACCTAAAAAACGAAGGAGAGGAAGAATTGTATTGAAATGCAATTGCATTATACGAGTAATCCATTCGAGTCTTCAAAACTGATTTTTATAAATCAAATTAAATAAGCATCACTCTGATTTGGTGTGATGTTTATTTTTTCTTTTGCAAAATTTTCAATAAAACTCAAGGAGTTGTAGTATAATTTTTATAGGTGATATTATGATATCGTATTTTAGGAAAAACAAAAACCTTGTATTTATAGTACCAATAATTATATTGGTATCATTTTATTCTGTAATAATAAATCAAGGTGTTGAGTTTTATTCTGCTATTTGTATTACAGCTGGATTTGCAATTGGGTTTACTATCAAATATGGTAAAAAGATAATTTTACCACTGTCAATTAGTTTATATATAGGTTGTATCTCAGGATTATTTTTTGTAGGTGAAACCAGTATTTTAGTATACATTATTCATCCAACAAGTCATGTTGTTGGACTTCTTGGTAGTTCATTGCTTTATCGAGATTTCCTAGTTAAATCAAACATTTTTGATGATACTAAGTTTAGAAGTTTGGTTTTACATGGTTTTGGAGCAGTGGTAACTATTGTACTTGCAACAATTATTACTGTTATAATCTCAACACCAGTACATGGGTTCTTTGATTTACAAATGTTTTTAAAGACCTTATTTGGATATTTTATGGGGTTCTTGGTCTTTGGAGTAGTGTTGTTTGCAGCATTTCATTATGAAGATGAGGACATGTATAAACTTGAAGTGAATAAGTACTCTTACTTGTTTGTTTTATTGTATATTGGCTTTATCCTAATCATATTATCAAATTATAGCTTTGTAGCTGATATTAGGATATTTGGATATGCATTCATAACATTTTTCTTTATCTCAGGTTTGTTCTTTACACTTAGACAAATTCTTTTGCTGTCATTCCTATACATAACAGCGTACCAGTATGACCTTACACTTCTGTCTTCAACTAGTGGGGATCTTAGTAGAAGTATATTGAATGTAAATATTTATTTAGTGTTCATGGTATTCATAGGTGCGATTGTAAGAGGAATCTTATATGAACAACAATTAAAAACCTATAGACTCGAAATATCTGAGAAAAGACTAAATGAAACATTAGCTTCAACTGAAAAAATACTTCAACTTGGAGAAAGACAGTCTTTTGGTGACGATATTGAATTAGAATCATATATGAGAGAAATATTCCAAGTAATTACAAGGATATTTAAAAAGTATGATGCAGCATCTTGCTATATTAGAGACGGTGAAGTAGTCAAATATATTGATGCGATAAATTATAACTATGAAGAATTAACAAATTACAAATTATCGGTGTATGAATTTGACTGGGATAAGAATACTCCAATCCACACCAAAAACGCATCAAAAAGAATATCAAAAGCACTTGGGAAGAAGTATAGTAATTTCAAAATTGTATATCCGGAATTAAAAGAACACTTATCATTCAGAGTTTTCCTTAGCGATACCGAGGTTGGTGGAATTAGTTTAGATATATATAAAACAAGCGAGATTAATTTTACTAAATCAGACTTTGCTTTTATTCAATCATTCCAATCAATAATCAATAAGTACTATGATTTTAATAAACTTAGAAATGTTAATTCTGCTATGAAAGATGAAGTTGTTATGAGTTTGATTCACACCTTAGAATTATATGATGATTATACAGGTGGTCATAGTGAGGAAGTTGCGTATATGTCTCGAGAAATAGGGAAGATTATGAACCTTGACTCTGAAATGTATAACGAGTTATTCTGGGCAGGTATTATTCATGATATCGGTAAAGTTGGAGTTCCATCTTCAATAATCAATAAGAAGGCAAAACTTACCGAAGAGGAATATGATGAAGTTAAAAAGCATCCTGTTCATGGGTATAATATAATAAAAAAATCAAGTGAGTTATCTAATGTTGCTATATTGGTAAAGCATCATCACGAATGGTTTAATGGTAGTGGATATCCAGATGGACTAAAAGATAATAACATTCCACTAGGTAGTAGAGTAATCGCCGTATGTGATGCTGTAAGTTCTATGATAAAGAAAAGAGTATATAGCACTGCGAAAACAATTCCAGAGATTCGAGAGGAAATCGTTTTATATACAGAATCCCAATTTTGTCCAATTGTATCGAAGGCAATGTTGGAATTTATAGATAGTGGAAAATTAGCCGAATTCTATAAATCTAGAAAAGAGCATTAAGCTCTTTTTTTAGTGCATAAAAATAGTTCACCTATTCAAGCTGATTTTTGATATAATAGAAATAGATGAATTTATAGGAGGGTATTATGATTAATTTACTAGCATCAGCACCATTATTTGGAAGTAAGCACATTATTGGTTTACTTGTAGTATTAACTTTAGTTCTCCTACAACTAATTATTTAAT
>NZ_CEXEES010000077.1:0-1405 GCF_982632705.1 Candidatus Izemoplasma sp.
AGCTAAGGCAACGCCTAAGCCAGCAAAGAAAGCACCTGCAAAGGCTGCTAAGAAGCCTGCTAAGGCTAAAGCTAAGGCAACGCCTAAGCCAGCAAAGAAAGCACCTGCAAAGGCTGCTAAGAAGGCTCCAGCTAAAAAGAAAGTAACTAAGAAGACCCCAAAGTCTACTAAGTAATACTTACAGAACCCATTCTGACGAGTGGGTTCGATAAGTGCTATAAGTACTAAGAATAACACTACGCTAGGACCGTAGTTACGACCGATCCCCTACCATCAATGTCACTATTGATACTACTCTCGGGGAGCAGGCGTCAAGTCGTGGAGGTAACTCACCACGCAATGTTCAGGTTATTTAGTTAACCGAACCGACCTCTGGGCATGTCGATAAACTGTCCTTCAAACCAATATGTGTGAATTCACTCTCTAACAAAACAACAAATAGGATTAATATGAAGATTATACCAAGATTTAAAATGTGGCTAATGAGTACTCACACTTACCACTGGTTCTTAACCAGTATTCTGCCGTATATAAGGTTCTCATCATATTATACTAGTATGAGAGGCCGTAAGTATCACCAAGTGTATGAAGCTATACAACCAGGAGATATCATACTTACAACTGACCGAAAGAAATTATCTACATTCTTAGTAGGTGGTGAGTTCTCCCATGCTGCATTATGTGTTTCTAAAGATAAGCAGTGGGAAGTGAGTGAGATGACACATACAAACTATACTAAAAGTTGTGTTTCAGATTTGTGTTACGAAGCAGACAGAGTAGTTGTGTTACGCTGTCCACACTTCGATGAGTTTTATCTTCCACTAGTCATAGAGAGATGTAAGAGTTTCGATGGTGTACCCTATGACAACATGTTCAGATTAGGTATCGAAGCATTATCTTGTTCTGAACTAGTTTACGAAGCAGACTTTGATAGAAGATTGAAAGTTAATTTAGAGGATGTAGTTGGCTTAGGTCAGTTGTACATCTCACCTACAGGATTATGGAACGCTGAAAACGTCAACGTAATCATCGATACAAATAATTTATAAGGAGACGATATGTCTAAAACATTTAAAGGAATGTGGTTCAGCGACTACGAATTACAAGCAAGAACAACTGCATCTTATAAGGATGCTGACTACCTGCCATTAGGCTTAGCTGAGGAATGTGGAGAGCTAGTTCACGAGTTTGCTCGTTGCAAGCGCAAAGGCGTACCTATGGATATCGACAACCTCATGAGCGAAGTTGGTGATGTACTTTGGATGTTAGCTATGATCTCACATGAACATGGTTTCAACTTGGAAGATGCTGCACAGAACAACATGGACAAATTGTCTGGTCGTAATGAAGCAGGAACTATCCATGATAAGACTGGTCGTAGTGCTGATATGTCTGATGAGGAACG
>NZ_CEXEES010000077.1:1415-5881 GCF_982632705.1 Candidatus Izemoplasma sp.
TGAGGAACGTAACGAATTTCTAAGGTATTTCAGATATGTTTAAAGCAATTATCCTAGGAATTGTCACAGGTATGACTATTGTGTTTATAGCACATTTTAACAATACTACAGAAAACATCGCACCAGTAATATACGGCAACACTAACGTAGTCACAGTACAAGCTGGTGAAGAATGGACACAACCTTGGGCACCAATGCCCTCACACATAGACTGGAGTCAAAATGATTAATAAAAGAGAATATTTAGGTATAACTATTCATCCAAAAAGAGATGAGCGCCTTACCGAGCAAGGTCTTAAGACATTGAAGGCTTACTATATGCGTGAAGAAGAGGATTCTCCTCAACAAGCATTCGCTAGAGCATCGGTTGCATTTTCTGCAGGTGATACAGAGTTAGCACAAAGGATTTACAATTACGTATCTGAAGGTTACTTCATGTTCGCATCACCAGTACTATCGAATGCTCCACTTCCAGGTGAAGCACCTAAGGGAATGCCTATCAGTTGTTTCTTAACGTACGTACCAGATACTGTTGAAGGTCTAATTGAACATCAAGACGAGTTCGCACTATTATCTGTAATGGGTGGTGGTGTAGGTGGACATTGGTCTGACATCCGTGCAGTTACTGATAAATCTCCAGGTCCAATCCCTTTTATTAAGGTGATCGACGCTGAGACGTTAGCTTGGAAGCAAGGTTCTACACGTCGTGGTTCTTACGCTGCATATTTAGATGTTTCTCATCCTGATATCATTGAGTTCCTAGAGATCCGTGTACCTTCTGGTGGTGACATCAACCGTAAGGCATTAAATATTAATAATGCTGTGAACGTATCTGATGCATTCATGGAAGCAGTCAAGACAGGTGATGAGTGGGACTTAGTATGTCCTCATACAGCTGACGTTAAAGAGACAGTTAAGGCTAGAGAGTTATGGACACGCATTTTAGATACACGGTTCAAGACTGGAGAACCTTACATCAACTTTATCGACAGAGCTAATGAGTTCTTACCACAACCTCTTAAAGACCTTGGTCTGAAGATCAATGGTTCTAACTTGTGTAATGAAATTCATTTACCAACATCTGCAGATCGTACAGCAGTATGTTGTCTATCTTCAGTTAATCTAGAGAAGTTCGATGAGTGGAAAGATACTACTATGGTACGTGATTTGATCACCATGTTAGACAACGTCTTAGAACACTTCATCCAACATGCTCCAGAAGGTTTAGAGAAAGCTAAATTCAGTGCTGCTAGCACTAGAGACTTAGGTTTAGGTGCTATGGGTTTCCATGGTTATCTACAAAATAATAACATCCCGTTTGAATCTGCACTAGCAGTTTCAGCTAACAGGAAAATGTTTAAACACATAAAAGGAGAGGCAGATGAACAAACCAAGATTCTTGGATCTATACGTGGGGAATACCTGGATGGGGCAGGCACTGGCATTCGTAATGCTCATTTGCTTGCTGTTGCTCCTAATGCTAGTAGCAGCACCATTTGTGGTTGCAGTCCTAGTATTGAGCCTATTAAGAGTAACGCTTTTACTCATAAAACTAGGAGCGGTTCGTTTCTTGTCAGAAATAAGGCTCTTGAGAAAGTAATTGAGGAAGCAAGACTTAGACTAGGTCACGATGAATCATGGGTAGATGCTCAGTGGAGTCTTATTATTAATAATGATGGCTCAGTTCAGAAGTTGATCTTTTTAACAGACTGGGAGAAGGATGTATTCAAAACAGCGTTTGAGTTAGATCAAAACTGGGTAATAGAACATGCAGGACATAGACAGGAGTTTATCTGTCAAGGTCAATCTGTAAATGTGTTCTTCCCATTTGGTGCTGATCGCTCATATGTTAATCAAGTTCACTTGAATGCATTCGCTAAAGGTTTGAAGGGATTATACTACCTCCGTACTTCTGCAGGTAAAGCAGCAGACAGTGTGGGTATCAAAGTTGAGAGAGTTGCTCTCGTAGACGGTGGTGATTGTATAGCTTGCGAAGGTTAATTAAACAAAAAGGATAAAATATGTCTAAGAAAATAGTAAGTGCAAAACAATTGATAAGAAAGTTAGAGATGAAGTTGGAAGAAGTTCTTCCTCTTAATTCTGCTCAAGAAGCATTCTTTACTAAGTATGATTCAGGTAAGTCTCAAGTACTATCAGGTTCTGCTGGTACTGGTAAGACATTCATGGCATTCTACAAGGCGTTTGATGAGTTACTTAACTCTGATGTAGAATACAGACGTATCGTTGTGGTACGTTCTGCTGTGTCTACTCGTGACATCGGTCACCTTCCAGGAGACATTGAAGAGAAACAAGCGATCTATGAAGCACCATACAAAGGTATCTGTACTGAGTTATTTGATCATGCAGGTTCTTATGATATACTTAAAGAGAATGGTGTAATTGAATTCATGTTAACGTCATTTGTGCGTGGTATTACTCTGGATAAAACACTTGTCATTGTTGACGAATTCCAGAATTGTACTGCTCATGAGTTAGACTCTATCGTCACTAGACTTGGTAAGGATTCTAAGATCTTGTTCGCTGGTGATACTGTTCAGACTGACTTTACTAAAAACAATGAGAAAGACGCTGAGATCTTCATGAGAGTGTTAGGTCGTATGCGTAACTACTTTGACTTCAATGAGTTTAAAGCTAAAGACATTGTACGTAGTGAATTAGTCAAAGCTTACATCATGGCTAAAGAAAAATAATAAGGAAAATAAAATGAGTGTATTAGAACACAGTTTGGTTTATAAACCATTCAAATACCCTTGGGCAATGGAGTTTGCTGTAGAGCATGAAAAACTTCATTGGGGAGAGTGGGAAATCACTCTACAGGAAGACTTAGAACAGTGGAAGAAAGGTGAGATCTCTGACGTGGAGAAAAACCACATCACACAGATCTTACGTTTATTCACACAGTCAGACGTAGCTGTTGCTAATGGTTACTGTGAGAACTTCATCCCTAAGTTTAAAAACAATGAGATCCGTTCAGCTTTGCTATCCATCTCTGCACGTGAAGGGATACACCAACGTGCTTACGCTTTATTAAATGAGACCTTAGGTTTCCCTGATAGTGATTACTCTTTATTTCTAGATGTCAAAGCGATGTCTAAGAAGGTAGAGTTCATGATGCAAGGTGATTCTAGCACTCATCATAATACAGCTATGGCTTTGGTTCAGTCTACAATTAATGAGGGCGTATCACTCTTCTCAGCGTTTGTAATGCTGATGAACTATCAACGTATGGGCAAGATGGCTGGTACTTGTAAGGTGGTTGAATGGTCGATCCGAGATGAGTCTCAACATGTAGAGTTTATTACTAAACTGTTCAGAACCTTCTGTGAGGAACATCCTGCAGTGGTTAATGACAACATGAAGAAAGAGATCTATCAAAGATTTCGTCAAGCTGTAAAGCTAGAGGATAAGATTATCGATCTAGCTTACGACATGGGGACAATTGAAGGATTAGATGCAGAAGAAGTTAAACAGTACATTCGTTATATTTCTGATCGTCGTCTTATCCAACTAGGATTAAAAGGTAATTACAGGATAAAAGAGAACCCTTTACCGTGGTTAGATTGGATGTTATCAAATGACAACCATACTAACTTCTTTGAGCAGACTGTGTCTGATTACTCTAAAGATGGTCTTGTTGGGGATTGGTGGTAATGAGTACTGAATTATTAGAGTTCTCAATAGCATCCGAGGTGTCCAGTAAGATAGCTGATGGTATACGTGCGGGACTTGATCCTCATCAAACGATGGAGATATACTTCTCAGCACTTGGTGCATCTTATTCTATCTTGTACCCAGACACTTCTGTTACAGACTTAATGAAGTTTGCAGCAGATGGATCTAAATATGGCTTCCTAGAAGCTAACGCAATGGACTTCGAACCCAGACCTCTATAATCCTCGTGGTAATAGGTGTCTAGGACTAACGTTGTCTATTGATACTAATGCAAATTTATTTATGTTGTTTCTCCAAATAACATAGCAGGTACTTGTCAGTTCCTGTGTTGTAAAATACTGACTCCTAATTAAACAACAACAACAAGGATAATGATATGAGCAAGAAAAACAAGGGCGTACCACATAAATGTGAGGTGTGTCGTGAAACTACTGAATCTAGTTCAGTGTTCCGAATCCGTAGATTAGATAAGAAAGATGTCTGTGATGTTTGTCTACAGTCGGTCATAGCACCCGTATCTCCTGGACTTCTTATGGAATACATTAGACATGGTGAAGTTGTGTATGAAGACATCAAAAAGGAAAATACGTTTGAGGCTACATTAGAAGACTCTTCTGATACCTTAGATGCAACTTACAATATGGTTCTAGATAGTAAACTTAACACAGGAGAAGATATGAGATTTGCCACAGATGAAGCTAAAGCAACTCCAGAGTTTTCTATGGAGTCAATCCCTAAACCTAAAGAGATCTTTGATCACTTGGAAGAGTTCG